>NZ_CBFHAZ010000146.1:0-12031 GCF_965653655.1 Pseudomonas onubensis
CCACTCAGGTCGGCTTTCAGGCCGCCGTGCTGTAGATCTTGATCTTGATCTGAGACGCCCCGTTAACCACGCTGGCCGAACGCAGGCTTGAATCCGTGGGTAACCCGGCAGGACGCCGGGTTAGCCGTGCTGGGCCAAGGATGGCCCATCGCGGCGGCCCACGAATCGCTATCGCAGGCAAGCCAGCTCCCACACAAAAACCAGTTTCAACACAGCAGCCAGCTCCCACAGAACAGCAGATCCACAGCGTACTCAGGATCTGCTTTCGCTCTGTACCACCCAGCCCCACTTCCACGCATATGTTTAACCCAGAGGAAATGCCCCAGGTGGCTGTGGGTCAGGAATGTCTGCCTCGACGACACTGTGTGAACCACTCAAAGCCTTGCCGATCGAACCGGCGGCACTGGCCAGAGCACCTGGTGCGGCCTTGAGCAGTTGTGGCGCATGCTCAAGAGTTTCAGTAGGCAGTTGCGACGCAATCTGCAACCCACCACGCACCCGGTGGTAGGTGTTTTCTGCGGTGCGCCCCCAGGTGCCAGGCAATGAACCATGGGGTAAATCGGCACGATCCGGCGCGCGCATATTCTGCAAGGCCGTGCGGGTGCGCGGGAAGTTCGGCGCACTGGCCTGCGCCGTGGTGCCCGGCAACTGCGCAGCCTTGAGCGCAGCAGTGTGTGCCTTGGTTTCCGGCCCGGATTGGAAGGCGGCATACGCGGGAATCAACAGCGCTGGCGACCCCAGCGCGGCCATCACCACCTGGCCGAATTTCTGCGCCACGGTGTCGGAGCCGAGAGTGCGGGCCACGGTACTCACCGCTGCCGCATTACCCAGGCCGATCAGCGAACCGAAGGTCTTGCTCAGCAGGCTCTGGCGTACCTCACTTTTGCTCGGGTCACTGGCCAGCACCGCATCGCTGGCGGCCTTGGCAATGCGCTGGGCCAGGGGTTTGTCGGTGCCTTTGAACGTGTGGGTCGGCAATTCACGGCCGCGCTGGTCGGGCGTGGTGCTGCGCAATTGGCTGCTCGATTGCACCCCACCCATCAATAGCCCGCCGCCCATGGAGGTGAGTGTTCGCGGGCCGTAATCGTTGACATGCAGTTGCGGCGCGGCAAAGCCAATGGCGCGGCGAATACCTTGAGCCAGGCCGAACGCGCCAAAGGCTTGCGCTTCGCCGATACCGGTGCCGTTTTTATTCGCTTGCTGGGCGTTCAAATGGCGGCTGCGCAAATCGTCCACGGCTTGCCTGGCCTCGGTTTTGGCTGCATCGCTCAGTGGCTGGATCTGCCCCAGGAGACTGACCCGAGGGTTGGGGTTGGGGATGACGTCCGAGGCTTTGATAGGCTTGAGGTTCCACGGGCCGACCAACTCCTGCCCGATGGGCTTGAGCAGGTTGGTACCCACTTCATGGGCAGCGGCCATGGTCACGCCGGCAGCAAATACCTGCTTGGGCAAGTCGTGGGGGATCGCCGACTCCACCACCGCACGGGCAAAGCCAAAGGCCAGGCCCGAAGCGAGCATTTGCGGCACGGCACCGGCGACGAACGCTTTAGTGGTCGCGGCCCAACCGTCGTTGTGTTGGTGCAGGTTCTCCAATACATCGGGCAATCGGGCGTTGTCCAGGGCATCCTTGAACTCGCCTTCGGCGCTGGTCTGGCGGACCAGAGCCTTGAGCTGATGGCTGATGTCCTCCCATTCCTGGGCCGGTTGGTGCAGGTGATGCAGCGCCTTGACCGTCGCTTCAGCCTTGGCTGAGGCCTGCTTCAACGCACCGGGGATTTGCGTGGCGACCTGTTGCGCATACCGGGCGAAGGCGTGCTCGCTACGCTCGATGTGGGCACGGTCGGTGGCCGACAGTTCGGGCTGCGCCAGTACTTCCTGGTAGAGCGCGACCTTGCCGGCAAACAATTCGGTCTGGGCCTGTACAGCGTGTTTGAGTACGCGCCCGTAAGCAGCAACGTCTGGGGTATCGCCCGGCATTTTGCTCAGCTCGGCCAGTGCCTTGTGCAGCTCCAGGCGGGACGTTTGCGCATGGCTGAGCAACTCATCGTTGATCACCGGGCTCAGGTGTTCGTCCACCTCCGGGAAGAGTTTCTCGGCGATGGTCTGGAAGGCGGCATGGGACTGTTCGAGCAAATATTTGCCCTCGAGCACCATCATTTTTTGGGCGGTTGCCAGTGGGCTGCCGGCGCCGGCCTTGATGGATTGGGCTAGCGCGGCGGCTTCCCTGGCCAACGGCGTGGAAGGGCGCTGGCGCTGCGCGTAGCTTTTAAGGGTGGCGCTGGGCGCGGCGGCGGGCGTGGGCGCCAGGTCGCTGGGCGACCTGGAGGCCAGGCGCACCAAGCCAATATCGCCGCTGGGCGTTTCGTGAACTTCGCTATGGACGATGGCCGGCGTGGGGCCCTGGTTGATCCCGGGAGTGCGCATCAAAAAGCCCTCGCGCGCGTGCGCTGGTCGTCGAGAAAGTAGTGCTGGCGCCACGCTTGGGCGTACTCGGCAATATGCCCCATCAGCAGCAGAACCTGCGCCGCCGTGGTGCTTTCCAGCGCCAGGGCACTGCCGAACATCACGTGGCCGGTGTGTTCATTGTGCGAAAAACTGCTGTGGCGTACGCCATCTATCAGGTGGAAGTTGGTGTCCAGCAGGCGCAATAAAATCGCCTCCCGCTGGCGCGCGGGCAGGGGGCCGAAGTCAGCATGCATCAAGACCATTTCCGCCTCGGCGTTCTCGAGCGGGCGCAGGGAAAAATCAACGCCGCGAACAGTCAGTTGGGGGGATTCGTACAACAAGGCCGCACTGGGGATTTGGGTCAGTTGGCAGATCTCGTCCACCAGTTGGCGAAAGTGTTCGTTAGCCATATTTTTATTCTCCAGGCGCACACGCGGCCTTTGAGGCTTTTTAGGCGCTGCGTAAAAATTACGCAGCAGTCCGCAAGGTGAGTGGGGAATAAGTCGATTCAGGTTCCGGGTTTTTTTAACAATGTAGTGTGCCAATAAAACTCAACTACCGTTAATAACGGCGAAGCTTCAATGTTTGTTGGAGTTGCTTCGCGTAGTGGCACTTAAAGTATTTTTATACACCAGTGGGCAAGGAGCTTAATTGCCAGCCATGTTGAGACAAACTCAACATTCCATATTTTTTATGGCGATTGACATGCTGTGATTCAAATGTATTCTCTGGCGCTACAAACAACGGTTTCCAAGGGGGCGACGGCTTACAGTAGTGAATTGAAAAGGGCGTGTTCGAACCTGTTCAGTCAATTTTTTGAACCGTTTAGTGCCGATGATATTTAGTCTGTCAAACATATGACGGCTGGTCTTTATTGCGCGCTTAGATAATAAAAAATATGTAATGCCTCGTGTGCAGACTCGCCGTGAGGTGCCACTTGCGGCTTCTCGAGTCCTATCAAGACTCCTCGGTTCTGTGGGGATGGCTGCTGCCAGGCACGCTGAGTGAGGTTTCGTTCAGCTTTCATTCAGGTTGACTATTATAGCGATGCCTGAAATTAGAATAAGCATTCGGTTTATTTACTTGCTTCTTACTGTCAAACCTGCAACGAAAACAATTGCCGTAAGTAGCAGTGCATTCGTCACCCATCGAAGTGTCACGGGGCAGTTACATTGAATCTATATCGCAGCCTTAAGGATCGGGGACTGGATTGAGTAAGCCGATTGGGAGGTTGTATATATGACTGTGCGCGATTATTTCCATGGCGAGCATGACGGCATCAACGATTTTCCTGACCTTAAAGTCATTGCGCAAAGTACCTCATTGCTGGGCATTGATTTGCTGTTGTCTGGTGAAACCGGGACGGGTAAGGACACCCTTGCTGAGCGCATCCATGCGCTGTCGGGACGCAAAGGCAGTTTTGTGGCGATGAACTGTGCGGCGATCCCGGAATCACTGGCGGAGAGTGAGTTGTTCGGGGTGGTCAACGGCGCCTTTACCGGTGCCAATCGCTCACGCAAAGGCTACATAGAGGCGGCGCAAGGTGGCACCTTGTACCTGGATGAAATTGACAGCATGCCCTTGAGCCTGCAAGCCAAGCTCTTGCGCGTGTTGGAGGTGCGGGCCATCGAACGTTTGGGGTCGACCACCACCATTGCGCTGGATATCTGCGTGATCGCCTCGGCGCAGCGCTCGCTGTCGGAGCTGGTGGAGCAGGGCCGGTTTCGCCGTGACCTTTATTTTCGTCTCAACGTGTTGACCATCCAGTTGCCGGCGCTGCGTGAGCGCCGGGAGCAGATCATTCCGCTTTTTTCCAAGTTTGTGGACGCCGCTGCCCAAGGCCTGGGGGCCACTCACAAGACGTTGTGCCCCTCGATCATTCAGGTGCTGCTCAGCCACTCCTGGCCTGGCAATATCCGCGAGCTGAAATCGGCCGCCAAGCGCTTTGCCCTGGGGTTTCCATTCCTGGGGCCGGACACGCCCGGCGAGCAGGAAGGCCAGACACTCAAGGCGCAAATGCGCGTGATCGAACGGGTGCTGATCCAGGAGGCGCTCAAGCGGCACGACCACAGCATCGACGCGGCGTGCGTGGAGCTGGGTATACCGCGCCGGACGTTGTATCACCGCATCAAATGCTTGGACATATTCGGAAAAAGTTCGGCTCTTGAAAAAAATGTGGAACCTGTATCCACGAATTCTCCACAAATTATTACCTCGTACTGACGCGAGTGAATATTGGGAGTAATGACCATGACAAACCCTTTCCGTCCTACAGGTGGCTTTGCCAACGCAGCGGCTCACGCAGCCAACACCGGTATCAATGCGTTCCAGGGCGCAGCCCAGGCAGCCAACACTGTGGCGGGCAACGCCTCGCAGCAACAGGCCATGACTGATCAGACTGACAGCAAGGCTGCAGACGCTCAGAACATGATGATGAAGCAGCAGGACGCCCAGTCTGCCCAGCTGATCATCGCCCAAGGCCAACAAGCCATGCAGACCCAGATGCAAAACACCCTGCAGGCCATCGCCAACGCCAAGACTGACTCCGCGGAGAAAGAAATCTCCGGCACCGCTCAGCTCGCCAAAGCCATCAGCTACTAATCATTTCTGAGCCCTCCGAGTCTTCGGAGGGCTATTTTGATCCTTAGCGAGATCTCCTCATGGCAAATTCTGGCTTCGTCAATTCAGCCGCCCTGCATATCGGAACCGTCATTCCACGCGATGGCACGCTCCAGGATCTGGCCGGTTCCAAGACACCACAAGCCCTCAAGGGTGTGGTGGACCAGATCACCAACGCGTTGACGTCCAGCGGACACCTGGATACCGATACGCCGCTTGGGAAAATGGTTGAGCAGCAGCTTAAAAAAGACAATCCCTTCGCCGCGCTCGGTATCGGGCAAAACGCCGACAGCGTCAAAAAAGCGGTGTCGGACCTGATCAAAAACACGCTGGGCAATAATTTTGGCGCCTCGGCCAGCGCCGGCATGGGTGGCGGCCAGGACCTGATGTCGCAGGTCATGAAGGGGCTGGGCAAGGCGGCGCTTAACCAGGCACTGACCCCTGAAGGTGATGGTTCGACCTTCTCGAATGCGGACAAGCCGCTGCTGCGTAAAGTGGCCGACTTCATGGACCAGAACAAGGCCGCCTTTGGTACGCCGGATTCGGGTTCGTGGCGTAAGGAACTCAACGAAGATAACTACCTCAACAAAGACGAAACCTCGAAATTTCGTGCTGCCCTTGAGCAGATTTCGCAACAAATGGACGGCTCCGACGGCGTCAGCGGCTCAGCAGCCCCGCAAAGCACCGCCGGCGGTTTGGGCAGCCCGCAAAACGATCTGCAGAATGATGCCTCGCACGACGATGCGTCGGATGACAGCGGCACCACCACACAGGGCGGCCTCGGCACGCCACAAGCAAGCGCGGATGATTCGGGCGGTGATGACTCGGCAGATTCTGCTGACGCACCTGCGACTAATTCGCAGCAGCAGCAGCTCCAGCAAATACTGCAGCAGCTTGAACAATTGTTGGGTGCCGCCTCCGGAATGCAAGGCGCCCAGCAGGGTGGCCACCACCATCACCACGACGCGCAAAGCCCTCAAATGCAGGACCAGAACCAGCAGGCTTCTGCGGCGCAGGCGGCGCAAAGCATTCTATCCGTGATGAGCGCAGGCGTTTCCTGACCCCAGGGCTTGTACTGTTAATTGCACCTTTCGACACCGTTTGCCGGAGAAACCCCCGTGACCATTTCCAGCGTCAATTCCTTCAAGAGCCTTGCTCTGGATCACGAACACGAGATGGTTTCCGGGCCTGCCCAGGCGGATGTCGATCTATTCAATAGCGCGATGCGCAGCGATCACGAGCCTGCCGGGCTGGCCGATGGCCTGATGGGCGCGCTTTCCGAACGCATCGGCACCCAGCAGCACCTGTCGCAACAGGCTATGCGCTCGATGAAGGCGGCCTCCGGCACCAGCGAGCCGATGGACATGGTGAAAATGAGCCAGGCGCTGTCGCAGTATTCCCTGCAAATGGCGATGACCACCAAAGTGGTGAACAAAAGTGCCCAGGCCCTCGATAAACTGACCAACCTGCAGTAGGCCCGGCGTGAAATTCCCTCGATTATTGGTGGTTGTATGCCTGTTGTTGCTGGCCGGTTGCAGCGACGACACCGTGCTGTTCGGTGGTCTGAGCGAGCAGGACTCCAACGATGTGATCGCTAAACTGGCCGACGAACACATCACGGCCCACAAGCAGATGGAGAAGCTCGGCGTGACTGTGCTGGTGGCGGCTGGCGATATCAACCGTGCGGTGCGGGTGCTCGATGCCGCAGGCTTGCCTCACCATGCCCGCGCGAGTCTGGGCGAAATCTTCAAGAAGGAAGGGGTGATCTCTACCCCGCTGGAAGAGCGCGCCCGCTATATCTATGCGCTGTCCCAGGAGCTTGAGTCGACCTTGTCGCAAATCGACGGGGTGATTGTGGCGCGGGTACACGTGGTGCTGCCGGAGCGCATTGCGCCAGGCGAACCGGTGCAGCCGGCGTCGGCCGCGGTGTTTATCAAATATGCCGCGTCGGTGCTCGACCCTGACAGTGTGCGCGGGCGTATCCAGCAGATGGTCGCCAGCAGCATTCCGGGGATGAGCCAGGACTCGGCCAACTCGAAAAAATTCTCGATCATTTTTGTGCCGGCGGTGGAATTCAAAGACAAGCAGACCCTGGTCAATTTCGGGCCATTCCTGATCAACAGCGAAGACGCCGGTTTCTGGAGCATGTTGGTGATCGCGCTGCCGCTGGGCGGGTTAGTGGTGTTGCTGGTGCTTGCGCTACTGCTGCGACCCGACTGGCGTGCCGGGTTGCTCGGGCGCTTGCGCCCTGGCCGTTCCGGCGCCAACTACCCGGCGCGTCTGTGACCGAGGCCGACTGGGTCAACTGGTGGTGTTGCACTTGGCGCTGGATGCACCCAGGTTGGCAACCCCGTTTGGCGACGTTCACCCCGGTGTCGCGCAGCCGGCACACTGACCTGTTGAATTGCCTGGGCGTCACGCCGTCCCAACCGCCCGCGCCGCAGGTTGATGCCATGCATTGGCTGTCGCTCACTGAGCAACAGCAAGCCCAGGCATTGGCGTTGGTGGAGGCAATATGTTTTGCCAGCCCAGCGTTGCAGGCACAGGTTTCGGATGAGCAATGGGCATGGTGCCGAGGCCTGGCCAAGGCGCTGCGCCCCGGGCTATGGTTGGGGGCCGAGGTGCTCGATGCACGGTGCTTGCTCGGTGCCTGGTTGGGGGAGCGCTGCTGGTCGCGCCTGCGTTTGGCCTGGGCACCGGATGAGGTGCTGGTGCCGGCCTTGAATGTGCCGGCGCGCAAACTAGATGCCGTGTGGCAAGCAGTATTGTGGAAGGTGTTGACGTGAGGCGAACCCCAGCATGTTAGTGCGTAGAACATTATCGCTCGGCGACCAGCACGCAGCCCCCGTGGGCATTGTGCGCCATGAACAATTTCGTGATTCCCGGGCGGCGGTCGACCTGCTGGCGCAGGCGCGCGAGCAGGCAGAGGCACTGCTGCTTGAGGCCCGGCAGCAGCGCCAACAGGTGATTGATCAGGCCAGCGCGCAATTCTGGGAAGACGCCGGGGCCTTTTTGCAAGGTATCGAAACCCAGGCGCAGGCGGCGCACGACCATGTGGTGCAGGCTGCTCGGCAATTGCTTAACCAGGCCATTGAGCGCTTGTTCGGCGAATGTACCCTCGGCGAACGCGCCCAGGCCTTGATCACGCATCTGGCTGCCGGCCAAAGCCACGCCACCGGTGCCACGCTGAGCTGCCACCCACAGGTGTTTGCGCAGGTGCAAGCGTGGGTCGCCAGTAGTCGCTTTGCCGCGTTGTGGCAATTGCGCGAAGACGGCGCGATGCCCATCGACGCGTTGCGCTTGAGTAATGACGCCGGGGAGTTCGACCTTGACTGGGCGAGTTTGCAGCGCTGCATGCTCGCTCCGGGTGGCTGATCAAAACCGCGATTTATTCTCCTGTGAATTGATAGAAAGCGTGGAACCTGTGTTGGGGTTTGTTCCACTCACTTTGTAACAAAATTCATGGAGCCCTCCGCATGATCAGCTTCAAGTCCCTGCAAACCCACCTTGAGCACAACTTCACCCGCAATCAGGGCAGCACTGACACAGCGGCTCTGGACGCTGAAGACACTGCCTCACCTGAAGACTTCCGGGCCTTCGCCGATGCGGCGCAGAAGATGGCCACCACCACCTCGGTGATGAACGAAGGACTGCGTGCCGAGCACGGCATCACCAAGTCGATCATCGATGGAATTCAGTGATTTTGTCGCGGTCCTGAGCCAATGGTTCGAGCACCCGGGCGGCGCGCCGCTTGATTGCTGGATCGATGACGCCAACGCCCGGTTGTCGCCTGTGGAAGGCGGTTTGCGCTGCAGCATCGACGTACTCGACCCTTATGACGCCAGCGCCCCGGAGCGCCTGATGGCCATCCTCAGCCTGGGCGGCGCGAGTGTGGCCTGTCACTGCGACGGTGGCTTGGCCATTGACCCCGAAAGCAAATGCCTGGTGCTGGTGTACTGGCTGGCGTTGCCGTGCGCGGTTGACGCTGTGCTGGGCATCCTGCAAAGCCTGGCCAACCAGCGTGGGGCGATGCTCAGCCAGATGCACCAAAGCGTGCTTGATTCGCACCCTGCCGAGTCCCGTGCCGTAACCCCCAACTGGCTCCCTGGAGTGTGAAATGCAGAAGGCCTACCGCTGGTTGCCGTGGCTATTGATGTGCTTGAGCGCCTCGGCGTTCGCGGCCGTGCCGCCGAACTGGAAGCACGTGGCGTATTCCTATGATGCGCAGCAAACCGACCTGTCCACCACGTTGCAAGCCTTCGCCAAGGAGTTCGGCATTGGCCTTGAGATGGCGCCGATTGCCGGCGTAGTCGATGGCCGTATCCGTGCCGCCAGCCCCGAGGCTTTTCTGGATCGCCTGGGCCAGGAACATCACTTCCAGTGGTTCGTGTACAACGACACCTTGTATGTCAGCAATACCAGCGAGCAGACCTCGGCGCGCATCGAGGTTTCCCCGGATGCGGTGGATGACCTCAAGACCGCATTGAGCGATGTCGGCTTGCTGGACCCAAGGTTCGGCTGGGGCGCGCTGTCGGACGACGGTGTGGTCCTGGTCAGCGGCCCACCGCGTTACGTGCAATTTGTGCGCGAGTACAGCAAGACCGTCGACAAGCCGGATGAAAAGCAAGACGTGGTGGTGCTGCCGCTGCGTTACGCCAACGCCGCCGACCGCAGCATCAAGTACCGCGACGAGACACTGACGGTTGCCGGTGTGGCGAGCATCCTCCAGGACTTGCTCGACAGCCGCTCACGGGGCGACTCGATCAATAACCTCAACCTGCTGCAAGGCGCCGGGTTGGGTGGCGGTCTGGGCACGGCGCTGGGCACAGGCTCCTCGGGCGCCAGCAACAACTACGGCAGCACGCCGTATGGCGGCGGGGCGTCGTTGCTCGGCAACGTCGACACCGAAAACCTGCAACAGGGCCTGGACCGGGTGTTGTCGGGATCGGGCCTGCTCAACCCGAAAGGTGGCAGCGGCTCGAGCAAATCGAAAATCCGCGTGACCGCCGACGTGCGTAACAACGCGGTGCTGATCTACGACTCGCCCAAGCGCAAGGCGTTGTATGAACGGCTGGTCAAACAGCTGGACATCCCGCGCAACCTGATTGAAATCGACGCGGTGATTCTGGATATCAACCGCGATGACCTGGCGGAGCTGTCGAGCAACTGGAACGTGTGGTTTGGCGGCACCAATGTGACCTCGTCGCTGCTGGACTCAGGCTCCAACTCGACCTTGTCGGCGGAAAACTCCGGGCGTTTTGCCCTGGCCATCCATGCCCTGGAAGGCAAGGGCGCGGCCACGGTGGTGGGGAACCCGTCGATCCTGACGCTTGAGAACCAGCCGGCGGTGATTGATTTCAGCCGTACCGAATACCTCACCGCCACGGGTGAGCGGGTGGCCGATATTCAGCCGATCACGGCGGGCACCAGCCTGCAGGTGATTCCGCGTTCGTTATCCCATGGCGGCAAATCCGAAGTGCAGTTGATCCTCGACATTGAGGACGGGCAGATAGAGCAGTCGGTGCTGGATGACACCAAGCCCAGCGTGCGCACGGGCAACGTCAGCACCCAGGCGGTAATCGCCGAGCATGGATCACTGGTGGTGGGTGGTTTCCACGTACAGGAAACCGATGACAAAGTGCGCAAGATCCCCTGGCTCGGCGACATCCCCTGGATCGGCAAACTGCTGTTCACCTCCAACAGCCATCACACCAGCAAGCGTGAACGTCTGTTCATCCTCACGCCGCGCTTGATTGGCGACCAGGTTGACCCGGCGCGCTACGTGGAAAGTGGCGACCCCAACGACGTAGATGCGGCCATGAAGCGCATCGATGACCGGCACGACGGCGTGCAGCCAACCCGCATCGATGTGCAGCGCGCCTTTACTCAACTGCTCAACAACGTGCAGCCGGCGGGTTTCAGCGAGAGCAAGGTGCCGTTGTTTGTGCCGCAAAGCCTGTGCGACCAACAGCCGGGCATTGTGATCGATGGCAAACGTACCCAGTGGTACGAGCGCACCACCTGGAGTGTTGGCGTGGTGGTTGCCCGCAACACCAGTGCGCAACCGGTACGCCTGGACGAAAGCACCTGCGGCGGACGCTGGGTGCTGGGGGTGAGTGCCTGGCCGCATGCCTGGTTGCAACCGGGTGCGGAAAGCGAAGTGTTTGTGGCGGTGCGTCAGCCTCAGGCATTGAAGGCCACGGCCACCACGCGTGTTTCATTGCTGCGGGAGGCGAAGCCATGAAGCCCTTCGTGTTGATCGGTTTTTGCCTGCTGTGCGCGACCTTGACCGGCTGTGCGATGCACCCGGCGGGTTGCGCCGGGGCTGCTTGCGAGCGGCCTGATTCGAACGATCGCGAGTTGGTGATCTGGTGGCCCGAGGAAATGCGACCGGGACTGGATACCCCACAAAGGACCCAAGACTTTACAGTCGTGCCATTAAGAGATTGAGCATCATGATCCGAGTATCAGAGAAAGCGGAATTCTATGAGCGGGTAGCGGCTGGGCAAGCTGCGGTTTGGCCGGTGGCTCACGGGGTGTCCTTTGTGAGTCGTCGTGAGCATCATGACTGGGGGATTGCGTTGCATATCGACAGCCGCACGCTGCAGCCGCAGCAATTGCGTGGGGCTTTGGAGCGGCGGTTTACCCAGTCGCATCTGTTTCCGGATTATTTTTTGTCGCTTGATTCGCAGCGGGATTTTGTGGTGTGGCATGCGGCGCCGCTGACGTTTCAGGGGGGCGGGGCGCTGGATGATATTTGTGAGCATCAGCTGATGTTGGCGGGGGTTGGGGGGGGGGGTTGATGGTGTACATATCCGTTGCTGCGGTAACGGCTTCTATTGGTTCCGCTCTTACAGCGGGTCACTTTTGCAAGGACCGGAATGCCGGCCCAGTCAAAAGTAACCAAAAGGTCCTCGCCCCACCACTCGGCACCTCGCTTAGGCTCGGTGTGCCAGAACGAAGGCTT
>NZ_CBFHAZ010000147.1:0-11691 GCF_965653655.1 Pseudomonas onubensis
TGGCTAACACTTCCCCTTGCCGGGTGTGTAGAGGACTTTCACCTCCAAGTCACCAGCGAGGCCACCACAGCCAAGCTGGTTGCGCTTCGCGCAACGCGCCATGCCTGGCGCACATAAAAAAACGGCGGTTGGAGTAATTCCAACCGCCGTTTTGCATTGCACCTGACGGGTTCAACCGTCGCCTTGATGACCTTTGCCGTAGGTCGACGCCAAGGCACGGGCTTTTTGCAGACGCTCCTCCAACTTCGGCAGCGTCTCATCCACCAGCGCTTTTATTTCCGGCACATCCGACGCCGCGCCTTCCTGTTTGAACAGGGCGATTGCGTCTTCGTTTTCCTTGACCTGCTGCGCGGTGTAGGCGGCGTCAAACGAGTCGCCGTCCTTCAGCTCCGGCATCAAGGTTTCGGCTTTATCAACGATCTTCTCGCGCGGCGCCACCGGCAAGTCGAGCTTCTTGGCGATGGCCGCCAAGTGCTGGTTGGCCTGGGTGCGCTCGTTGATCACCTCGATGGTGTAGTCCTTGATTTCCTGGGACGAGGTTCTGGCGTGGGCCATGCGACTGGTTTCGATATCGGCCATCCCTTTGGCCGAAGCCTGCTCGATGAATTCAGCAGGTGACTGGGCGAAAGCATTGCTGGCGCCGAGGCCCAGCAGCATCGCGAAACTGGCGGTGCGTAACCGGATAGCCATGCGGCTCATGAGGGGTTCCTCCAGGTCAAAAATAGGTGCGGGAACAGACGCCCCGCCCTGAATTCGAATTTTCAGGGCGGCAAAGGTTTAGAAAAAACTCGCCAGTGCGACGAACGGTCGTCGTGGTGTCAGGCCGGTTTGCTGCCAAACAGGCCCGGCAATGCGTGCGCCAGGGCATTGATGGCGAAGCCGATAAACATCACGCCGCAGAGTTTGGTGATGAGGATTTCATGGCGCTGATACACCGTGCGCACACGTTGGGCGCCGACCACGCCGATCAGAATGGCATAGGCCAGCAGGCCGCCGATAAAGCTCAGGAAGATCAACGACGGCAGCATTGCCCACGTCAGCAGCTCGGCACGGCTGGACAACAACGCGGTAAAGGTTGCCACGGCCACCGGGTAGGCTTTGGGGTTGGTCAGGCCAAAAAGAATGCCGTGCCAGAATGGATGCCGCGCCGCGCCCTGAGGTGCATCGCTGCTGCGCCGCTGGGTACGGATCGCACGCCAGCCGAGCCAGAACAGGTACAAGCCGCTGAGCACGCCCAGTACATCAAAGGCCGTGCTGCCCACTTCCCGCGCGCCCACGATGGCAATCAACGCCGTGCTGCACCACACCACGTCGCCGAGCAAATGCCCGCACAGAAACCCCGCCCCGGCGCGACGGCCACGGGCAGCGCCAATACCGAATACGGCCAGCACGCCCGGGCCGGGCGTAATACCGTAGATAAAACCCGAAGCAAGCACGGCGAACAGCAGGGATAGGGTCATGGGCGCGACTCTGATAGACGGTGATGGGAATGGATGGATTCTGCACGTTCCGCCGCTACGGGTAAAACTTCATTCCTGCATAAGGCTTGGCGCGACAGGCCTGCAAACGTGAGGCCAGATCGCCGACGTGGACTTCGAGCTTGTGGCCATCGGGGTCGAGAAAGTAGAACGACGCGCCTTCACTGCGGTTGTCGCGCCATTCCTGCACCTGCGCAGCGCGCAGGCGCGCCACCAGCGCCGCGAAATCACCGGTATCGGCAGTAAACGCGTAGTGCGTGTAATCAGCCGCAGGTTCTGGCGAGCGCAATGGGTCGAGGGACAAGCACAGCCATAAACCGGGCAACGACAGATAGGCGCCGCTGTCCCAGCTGGCATCGAGCCGAAGTTGCAACAATTCATGGTAGAAACTGATGCTGCGGTTCAGGTCGGTGACGGCAAGGGTCAGGTGGTTAAGGCCGCAGAGCATGGAATGTCCTTTTATCTATTCACCCAGTGACGAACGGGGCAAACCGTTTTTGCGATGACGATGTAGTATGTTGCACTACACATCACTACATCGAGGCTCTTATGTCTGTTATGTCTCTACGCATACCGGAAGACGTCGCCGACACGCTTGCCAGTCTCGCCAAGGCGACAGGGCGCAGCAAATCCTTTCTAGCCGTAGATGCATTACGCGAATACCTGACGCGTGAGGCCTGGCAAATAGAAGAAATTCAAAAAGCATTGAAAGAAGCTGATGCAGGCGACTTTGCGACAGCTGCCGAAGTAAAAGCAGTCGCCGATAAATGGCGTAACAATGCAGGTTGAGTGGCTGAGGGCTGCCCTCAGGAATCTTGACGATGAAGCGGCATACATTGCCGAAGAAAACCCGAAAGCTGCCCATGAGTTCGTGCAGGCGATCTTGACCGGGCTTGAACATGTCGCCGAGTTTCCGGCGATGGGCAAAGAAGGCCGAGTGCCCGGCACGCGCGAATGGGTAGTGCCCCGATGGCCCTATATCGTTCCCTACCGTATTCGAGCAGGCCGGTTACAGGTGATGCGAATTTTTCATACACGCCGCCAGCCACCAGCATCTTGGTAGCCACGCTTCAGACGGGCAATACACCTTGCACCTGCCCTACCAACCACTGCAACCCCGAATCCCCGCCCCGCCGCGCATGCCACGCCAGCTCAAACGCAAACGAAGGGATATGAAACGGCGGCGGCACAGCCAGCAGGTGTTGCTGATCGATGTTGAGCAAGCCTCTGGATGACACCGTCAAAATCAAGTCTGTGCCCTGGATCAACTGCGGCGCCACGCCCCAATGCGGCAGGCTGATCGCCACATGCCGCCGCTCACGAATCGCCGTCAACGCCCGTTCGATTTCCGGGGTGCCGCTGCCGCGCATTTCCAGCAACACATGCGGACGTGACAGGTAAGTCGGCAGGTCGAACACGCCGTTTTTCGGCAGGCTGTCACGGTCAATCAGGCAGGTGTAATGCTCCTCGAATAACGGCGTAGTGCGCAGTTCGGCGGGCATGTCGGGGAACACCCCGGCGGCCAGGTCAAGGTCGCCATTGAGCACGCCGTCGACCATGCCTTCGCGGCTGGCCTGGACGATTTGCAGGTCGATGCCGGGGGCTTCACGGCGCAAGGTGCGGACCAGCCCCGGCAGGAAAATCGCCGCGCTGTAATCCGACATCGCCACACGAAACCGGCGTTTGGCCGATGCTGGATCAAACCGGTTGGGCGCCAGCAGCGCCTGCACCTGAGCCAGGGCTTCGGCCAGGGGCGCCGCCAATTCCAGCGCGCGGGCGGTCGGCACTAAAGCACCGCCCTGGCGCACCAGCAGCGGGTCACCGAGCAGATCACGCAAACGCGCCAGCGCATGGCTGACCGCCGGCTGGCTCAGGTGCAGGCGCTCGGCGGCGCGGGTGACGTGTTGCTCGCTGAGCAAGGCGTCGAGGATCACCAGCAGGTTGAGGTCGATGCGGCGCAGATCATTCATCAGCTGCATGCTCGGCATAAGAACTTGGAATTTAAATTTGCGCGACGAATAGCCTAGAGTCCAGCAAAACCTCTGGGAGAACTGAAATGACGACGTTGCATTGGGTAGGTCTGTTGGCACTGGCGGTGTTCGCTGGCGCGGTGGTGCCGTTCCAGAGTGCGATCAACGCAAGCCTCGGGCGCGGGCTGGGGCACCCGTTGTGGGCCACGCTGGCGTCACTGCTGGTGAGCATTATTGTGTTGCTGCCGGTGATTGTGGCGCTGCGTTTACCGCTGCCAAGCCTGGCCTTTATCACCAAGGCGCCGCTGTGGATGTGGGCCGGAGGCGCGTTTGGCGTGTGCTTTATTTCCCTGGCGTTGATGCTGCTGCCCAAGCTCGGCGCGTCGGGGTTTATTGCACTGGCCATGGCCGGGCAGATTCTTGCTTCGTTGCTGCTCGATCACTTTGGTCTGTTCGGCCTGGTGGAGCGCCAACTGACCACGCCCCGCGTGCTGGGGGCGTTGTTGTTGATTGGCGGGGTGGCACTGATTCAGTTCAGCGCCACACCGGCTCGCGCACTGGCGACGGCAGGCTGATCAGCCCTTGTCGAGCGTGCGCAGTTTCTGTGGCAAGCCCCACAGCAACAGCGCCGCCGCCAACAGCGCACACACGCCGATCACATACAGCGCCGGCGTGGTGCTGCCGGTGAGGTCCTTGATGCGCCCCACCATCACCGGGCTGACGATACCGCCGAACTGCCCGAGGGTGTTGATCACTGCAATGCCACCGGCCGCACCCGCACCGGCGCCGGCCAGCAGTTTGGGCGGTAGCGTCCAGAAGGTCGGGATCGCGGCAATAATGCCCGCGCCCAACAGGCCCAGGGCGATGATCAGGAAGGTGGTGTGATCGGCAAAGATCCCGGCGCAGAAAAAGCCGACAGCGCCCAGCACCACCAAGCCGCAGACAAATTTGCGGCGCTCGCCGGTAGCGTCCGACAGCCGCCCGATCACCACCATGCTGATCGCCCCGCACACATAGGGGATTGCGGTGAGCAGGCCGATCATCACCGGGCTTTGGGTGCCGGCGCTGCGGATTAACTGTGGCGCCCAGAAGTTAAGGCCGTAGGACGCCACCTGGATCAGAAAGTAGATAAACCCAAGCATCAAAAACCCAGGAATGCGGATCGCCGAGAGCAGCGAGCCACCGTGCTGGTTCGGCTCATGCTTGGCGATGCGGCTCGACAGCAGGGTTTTCTCGGCAGGCGTCAGCCAATGCGCATCTTCAATGCGGTCCTTGAGCAAGGTCAGCACCAGAAAACCCAGGCCGATGCAAGGCAAGCCGCCGAGCAGGAACAGCCAGTGCCAGCCGCGCATTTGCAGCACGCCGTCGAGGTGCTCCAGTACCAGCCCGGAAAATGGCGCGCCGACCAAACCGGCGAAGGCCGAGGCCAGGAACAGCATCGAGGTGATGCGCCCCCGAAAGTGCTGCGGGAACCACAGCGTCAGGTAATACAGCACGCCCGGCGCAAAGCCCGCCTCCATGGCGCCGATGATGAAGCGCAGGCCATAGAACTGCCATTCGGCGGTGACAAACACCATGGCCGCCGTGGCCAGGCCCCACGACATCATGATGCGCGCGATCCAACGGCGGGCACCGACCTTGTAGAGCATCATGTTGCTCGGCACTTCGAACAGCACATAACCCACCACAAACAAGCCGGCGCCCAGGCCATAGGCGGTGTCGCTCAGGCTCAGGTCGGTTTGCAGCTGGAACTTGGCGAAGCTGATGTTGATGCGGTCAAAAAACGCGAACAGGTAGCACACCATGATCAGCGGCATCAGGCGCCAGGCGACCTTGCTGACCAGGGCTTTTTCGGCATCGATTTCAGCGGCCGGGCGCACGCCGGCCTCCAAGGTATTAGTGCTCATGGTTTCTCTCCAGCGGGCTGCTCACAGGCGCCCGATTGTTTTTGTTGTCTGGTAGCGCGTTATAGCGTGGCGATGTAAGCCGGCGGCGGGTGCAGGTCGCCATTGCGCCCGGCCTTGGCCACTTGGCCGGGCAGTTCATGCCCAAGCAAGGCCGGCAAGCGACGGGACATTTGCAACAGGTGCGGCAGGTCGATGCCGGTGTGAATGCCGACCTCCTCGCACAGGTTGACCAAATCTTCGGTGCAGATATTGCCCGACGCGCCCGGCGCAAACGGGCAACCGCCGAGGCCACCCAAGGCCGCATCAAACCGGCGGGCTCCGGCCTCGTAAGCGGCCAGCACATTGCACAAACCCAGGCCACGGGTGTTGTGAAAATGCAGGGTCAAATCGCTGGCCGGCACCTGTTGCAGCACGCGCTTGACCAAACGTTCGACCTGTCGCGGATTGGCCATGCCGGTGGTGTCGGCCAACGTGATGCCCGCAATGCCCAATTCGCGATAGGCGTCGACCATTTGCAGCACGCGGTCTTCATCGATCTTGCCTTCGAACGGGCAGCCGAAGGTGGTGGCGATGCTGCCGTTAAGGCGCACCGGGTGGTCAGCGGCAAAGCTGACGATATCGCCAAAGGCTGCCAACGACGCCTCACAACGCATGCGCATATTCGCCAGGTTGTGGGTCTGGCTGGCGGACATCACCAGGTTCAGCTCATCGGCGCGCGATTCAATGGCGCGCTGAGCGCCCTTGAGGTTTGGGATCAGCGCCACGTAGATCACACCCGCCCGGCGCTGGATGCCCTGGAACACCTGCTCGCCATCGCGCAACGCGGGAATGGCCTTGGGCGACACGAACGAGCCCGCCTCGATTCGCGAAAAACCGGCCAGGGCCAGAGCGTTGATCAGCGCAATCTTGTCGGCGGTTTCAACCCACGTCGGTTCGATTTGCAGGCCATCGCGCGGGGACACTTCCTGCACGATCAGCGCGTCGGAATAATCAGTGATCATTGCACCACTCCCGAGGTTTTCAGGCGTTGAATATCGGCGACGGTGAGGCCCAGGCTGCCGAGGATGTCATCAGTGTGTTGCCCAAGGGTCGGGCCTTGCCAGTTCACACCACCGGGGGTTTCGGAAAGTTTTGGCACGATGCCGGGCATCTTCACCGACACGCCGCCGGGCAATTGGGCATTGAGCAGCATGTCGCGCGCCTGGTAGTGCGGGTCGCTGACGATATCGGCCACAGAGTAGATGCGCCCGGCCGGCACCTCGGCGGCTTCGAGCGCGCTGAGCACCTGGTCGATAGGCAGGCTGCTGGTCCAGTGGGTAATGGCCGCATCGAGCAGGCCACTTTTGGCGGCACGGCCGTCGTTATGGGCAAACTCCGGCGCTTCAGCCAGGTCGGCACGGCCGATGGTGTGCATCAGGCGCTTGTAGATCGGGTCACTGTTGCCGGCGATCACCACATAGGCGCCGTCGGCAGTCAGGTAGGTGTTGGACGGCGCAATGCCGGGCAAGGCGCCGCCGCTGCGCTCACGCACATGGCCGAGCATGTCGTATTCGGGCACCAGGCTTTCCATCAGGTTGAACACACTTTCGGCCAGTGACACGTCGACAATCTGTCCCTCGCCCTGCCCGGTCTTGACCCGCAGCAACGACATCAGCGCGCCAATCACCGCGTGCAGCGAGGCGAGCGAATCACCCAGGCTCACACCCACCCGAGCAGGCGGCGAGTCGGGGTTGCCGGTGGTGTAGCGAATGCCGCCCATGGCCTCACCGATGGCACCAAAACCAGGGCGATCGCGGTAAGGCCCGGTCTGGCCGTAGCCGGAGATGCGCACCAGGGTCAGCTTGGGGTTCAACGCATGCAACACGTCCCAACCCAGGCCGAGTTTCTCCAGGCCGCCGGGGCGCAGGTTTTCGATCAGCACGTCGGCGTCGCCCAGCAGTTGCTTGATCAGCCCCAGGCCTTCCGGGGACTTGAGGTCCAGGGCCAGGGACTTTTTGTTACGCGATTGCAGGTACCACCACAGCGAGGTGCCTTCGTGCAGCTTTCGCCATTTGCGAAGCGGGTCGCCCTGGCCCATGGCTTCGATCTTGATCACCTCGGCGCCAAATTCGGCCAGCATCCGCGCGGCGAACGGCGCGGCAATCAGCGTGCCGATTTCAATCACCTTGATACCGCTCAACGGCGCCGTCATGGGGTGGTCCTCTTATTCTTGGAATGTGCAGCCAAGGCTAGAGGACAAGGAGGCGATAAATCCAACCGTCAGTTGGCAAGGAGCGTTCGCGAAATACGAACACTCAAGTAATCAAACAACAACCGACTCACCGGCGACAACTGCGCCTCATCGCGCACCACCACAATCAAGCTGCGATCCGACCACGGGTCCGTCAGCGGCACCGCATGCAACCCCAGCGCGCGGCCAAACAGTTCATAGGCCTTTTGCGGCAGGATGCCGATGCCCATATTGGCCTGGACCATCCGGCACATCGCATCAAACCCCGGCACATGAATACGCAGGCGCAGCATCTTGCCGGCCTCGCGCGCGGCGGCATGGGTGCGCATATTGATCGAGCTGGCGGCGTGCAGGCCCACGTAATCACTGCCCAGAGTTTCCTCGAACGCCAGGGTTTGGCGTGCGGCCAAGGGATGCTCCGGCGGCATCAGCACTACCAGTTTGTCGTGGCGATACAACACACTGGGCAAGCCTTTGGTGTCCGTGTCGCTGGAACAAATGCCCAGGTCCGCCACCCCGTCCAGCACGCCCTGGACCACGCCTTTGCTGGGGCGCTCTTCCAGGTCGGTTTTCACTTCGGGATGCAGCTGAGAAAAATCGCGCAAGTCTTCCGGAAGGAACTGAATGATCGCCGACAGATTCGCCAGCATACGCACATAACCGCGCACGCCGTGGCTGTGTTCGCCCAGCTCCAGGCCCATTTTTTCCACATTAAACAGCATCTGCCGCGCATGGTGCAGCAGGGTTTCGCCGGCGGCGGTCAGGTCCATGCCCTTGGCGCGGCGCACGAACAGGCTCACGCCCAATACCTGCTCCAGCTCCATCAGGCGCTTGCTGGCCGCCGACACGGCGATGGCTTCACGGGCCGCAGCGCGGGTCAGCGTGCCTTCTTCAAACACCGCAACAAACAGTTGCAGGGTGATCAGATCAAGGCGACGCACCAGGCTTTTGTGCAACATCAGCGCGGCTCGCTGGCCAGGCGATTGATCTCGGCCTGCTCCACCACGGCGTGCGGTGCGCCCTGACGCGCCGCCGCCAACATCGCCTGACCGACGGTCTCGGTGCTCACCACCCAACTCGGTTTGATCCGGCGAAAAAACGACAGCAGCGGCCCGAGCACGGTATAGAAAGATTGATACAGCGGCGTCTTTGAACGCACGCCATGCAACGGCTGAATCACCCCAGGCCGAAACAGGTACACCGCCTTGAACGGCAAGCGCAGCAAGGCGTTTTCGGTCTTGCCCTTGACCCGCGCCCACATCGACTTGCCCGCCTCGGAACTGTCGGTGCCGGCGCCGGACACATAGATAAAGGTCATCTGCGGATTGAGCCGCGCCAAGGTGCTGGCCGCGACCAGGGTGAGGTCGTAGGTGAGGTGGGTGTACTTGGTTTCATTCATGCCCGCCGACGACACGCCGAGGCAGAAGAAGCACGCATCAAAGCCTTGCAGCAGGTTTTCCAGCGGCTGGAAGTCCAGCATATCGCTGTGCAATACCTGGTGCAGCTTGCCGTGTTCCTGGGTCAGCGGCGTGCGGCCCACAGCAACCACTTCCTGCACGTCAGCGGCCAGCAGGCACTCACGCAGCACGCCTTGGCCGACCATGCCGGTGGCGCCGAATAATAGAACTCTCATCAGGGGACCTCAGCGGCAAGCCGCAAGCTTCATGCTCAAGTTGAATACCGTTCAGCTTGTAGCTTAACGCTTGCCGCTTGCGACCGCCCCCTTTAGAACGCGCTGCGAAAGATCTCCTCAATTTGTCGCTGATCCGCCCGGCGTGGGTTGGTCAGCCCACAGGCATCCTTCAACGCATTGGTGGCCAGCAGCGGAATATCCTGCAACTTGGCGCCCAACTCACGCAAACCGGCCGGAATCTCCACGTCGTGGGCCAAGGCGCGAATGGCCGCGATGGCCGCCTGGGCGCCTTCTTCCGGGGTGATGCCCTTGATATCGGCGCCCAGTGCGCGCGCCACGTCACTCAAGCGCTTGGCGCACACACTGGCGTTGAAGCTTTGCACATGGGGCAGCAACACTGCGTTGCACACGCCGTGAGGCAGGTCGTAAAGGCCACCGAGTTGGTGGGCCATGGCATGCACAAAACCCAGGGAGGCATTGTTGAACGCCATCCCGGCCAGGAATTGGGCATACGCCATGTTTTCCCGCGCGGCCTTGTCGCTGCCATCTCGCACCGCCAGGCGCAGGTTGGCGCTGATCAGCTCCATGGCCTTGATCGCGCAGGCGTCGGTGATGGGTGTGGCGGCGGTCGACACATAGGCTTCGATCGCATGGGTCAGCGCGTCCATGCCGGTTGCCGCCGTCAGCCCCTTGGGCATGCCGACCATCAGCGTCGGGTCGTTGACCGACAGCAGCGGCGTGACGTTGCGGTCGACGATGGCCATTTTCACATGGCGGGATTCGTCAGTGATGATGCAGAAACGGGTCATCTCGCTGGCCGTGCCGGCGGTGGTGTTGATCGCTACCAGTGGCAATTGCGGCTTGCTGGACTGGTCGACACCTTCATAGTCGCCAATACGCCCGCCGTTGGTGGCGCACAACGCGATGCCCTTGGCGCAGTCATGGGGCGAGCCGCCGCCCAGGGACACGACAAAATCACAGGCCGTGGCCTCGAGCATCGCCAGGCCTTTCTCGACGTTTTCCACATTGGGGTTGGGTTTGGCGCCGTCGTAGATCACCGAGTCGATGTCCTGCATCGCCAGCTTCTCGGCGATCATGCTGGCCACGCCGGCCTTGGCCAGCCCGGCGTCGGTGACGATCAGCGCCTTGCGAAAACCGTAGTTGCGGATGGCCGTCATGGCTTCGTCGAGGCAGTCGGTGCCCATGATGTTGACGGCGGGAATAAAAAAGGTGCTGCTCATGGTCAATCCTCGGAGGCGGTATGCCGACAGAATCAACCGCTAACGCTTGGCGCATCTTGATCAGGATCAACGCACGCTCGTGATAAAGTCACCACCCAGCCGATTTCGAGTAGACCCGCCGCAATGAAGGATTTCCAGGATATTGACGCCCACCTTGAAGACTGGAGCGCACTGCGCGGCGCCATCGACTTCAATGGGATTCTGATCGGCAATGGCGCCAGCCGTGCGATTTGGGAAGACTTTGCCTACGACTCGCTGTTCGAAAACGCCCGCACCGTCGAAGAAAAGCCCCTGAGCCCATCCGAACTCAGCGTGTTCGATGCGCTGCAAACCCGCAGTTTCGAGCAAGCGCTGGGCGCGTTGAAAACCACCAGCCGGGTCAACAAGGCGCTGGCGGTCAGCTCGGCGGCGCCGCGCAACCGCTACTACGCGATCAAGGAAGCGCTGATCAACACCATCCACGCCGTGCACATTCCGTGGCGCCTGGTGCAGCCGTCGACACTGGCGACGATCAACACTGAGTTGAAGCACTACGCCACGGTGTTCACCAGCAATTACGACCTGCTCAACTACTGGGCCATCCTGCACACGCCGGGCATCGACGACCTGTTCCGCAGCGCCGACGCCAGCTTCGACCTGCGCAACACGCGCACCGAGGCCACACGCATCCTCTACCTGCACGGCGGCCTGCACCTGGTGCGCAACCTCGACGGCACCGCGCGCAAATTGCCGACCACCGACAGCACCTTGCTCAGCAGTTTTGCCATCAACAATACGATCAAGACCCTGGACGATGTGCCGCTGTTTGTCAGCGAAGGCAAGGTGGAGGAGAAGCTCAAGACCATCCGCAGCTCGGACTACCTGTCGTTCTGCTACGAGCAGTTGCTGAGTCATGAGGGCGCGCTGTGCATCTTCGGTCATGACCTGGGGGCGCAGGATCAGCACCTGGTGGATGCGCTTCGCCAGGCCAAATTGACGACGCTGGCGATCTCGGTGTCGGGCCGCAGTGACGGGTTTATCCGCCAGCAGAAGCGCCGGTATTCGCAGTTGTTTGACGGCAGTGGCGTGGAGCTGAAGTTCTTTGCGGCGCGCACGCATCCGCTGGGTAATGCCGCGTTGTCCGTGCCGGTCGAACGCTGATCTACTGAACAACGAAGATCAACTGTGGGAGCGGGCTTGCTCGCGAATGCGGTGTGTCAGCTCCACATAAGTTGACTGATATACCGCATTCG
>NZ_CBFHAZ010000148.1:0-11375 GCF_965653655.1 Pseudomonas onubensis
GGCTTGCTCGCGAAAGCGGAGTGTCGGTCACTGATTTGTTAACTGACCCACCGCTTTCGCGAGCAAGCCCGCTCCCACATTAGTTACTGCGTCAGGCTTGAAGTGCTCTGGCCGACCGCCAACCCTGCACGAATCGCCGCCAGCGCCGCCTTGTAATACGCTCGGCCTTCAGGTGACTCCGCAAACGTGGCGAATTCTTCCAGCTCCGGGTCGGACAAGTCTCGATAGACGTACAGCAGCGTGTTGTTCAAGTCGTTACCGATCTGCTGCATCAGCCGCTCGCGCTGGCCGTTCAACATGCCTTGCGCCTGACCGCCGCCCAGCAGGCCGGGAATCATTTGGCTCAAGCTGTCGGCCGCCACGCCGGCAATCGCCAGGCTGACTTCCGCACCGGCTTCGCGGGCCGGCAGCGCCTGGGCCAGGTGGCCGATGATCAGGCTACGGGTGGCGTCGGCTTCAATGTGCGGCAGGCCCTTGGCATTTTTCGCCAGTTGGTCGCGGCGTGTGGCCAGCAGTTCGGCGACGATGATTTTGCGGCCCAATGGCGACTGGAAAAACGCCAGGGCCGGTTTCGGGTCCGTCAGGTTCTTGCGCAATTGCGCCTCGGCCCGCTGATCCATGGCCTGGGCGGCGAAGCGTTTATTGCTGTTGTCCACCAGCGCCTGGTACACCGCCGGCGGCAGGCTATTGCGGTAGCGTTGCTGGGCGGCACTGAGGGCGTCATTGAAATGCGCACGTTGTTCGGCCCAGCCGGCGACCTTGTACAACTGGTCATGGCCGTCTGCCCAGGCGGGCAAAACGCAGAACATCAGCAAGGAAAAAAACAAACGACGCATAGGGACTCCTGTCAGTCGGCCACTATTGTCCGTGTCGGGCGTAGGATTTGTCGAGAAATCCTATCAGTCACCTGACTAAAGTGTGTTCAGACGCTCGGCGGCTCTGTCGGATTCATAGGCGTATGGATACTATGCGCGCCATGCAAATATCCCTCGAACACCCGCTGCTGCAACGCATCGTCGACGACCTGGCCGAAAAAGGTTGGTCGCAGCAGAACGGCTTCCTGCCCCAGGCTCTGACCCTGGAGTTGGCGGCTGAGTGCCGTAAACGTGCGGCTGAGGGTGAATTGGCTCCGGCGGCTGTAGGACGCGGACCCGCGCAGGAGATACGCGAGGGCATTCGCGGTGACCATATCCAGTGGCTGGAGGAGGGCGACGCTGCCGTATGCGAGACCTACATGAGCGTGATGGACAGCCTGCGCCTGGCCATGAACCGCAGCCTGTTCCTGGGCCTGGAGGATTTCGAAAGCCACTTCGCGATGTACCCGCCAGGGGCGTTTTACCTCAAGCACCTGGACCGTTTTCGCGACGATGATCGGCGCATGGTCTCGGCAGTGGTCTATTTGAATGACGCCTGGTTACCTGAGCATGGCGGCCAGTTGCGCATGTACCTCAAGGGCGGCGTGGAATACGATGTGGTGCCCACCGGCGGTAGCCTGGTGGTGTTCCTGTCTGGGGAGGTGCCCCACGAAGTCCTGCCCGCTACGCGTGAACGCCTGTCCCTGACCGGTTGGTTTCGCCGACGCGGTAACGAGCCGTTTTAAACATGCAAAAGATTCTGATCAGCCGCTGCCTGCTCGGGCACAAGGTGCGCTACGACGGTGGCGCCAGCGGCCCCTTCGATCAATTGGCGGCCTGGCAGGCCGAAGGCCGTGTGGTTGCGATCTGCCCGGAAGTCTCAGGCGGTTTGCCGACCCCGCGCGCCTCCGCCGAAATCCCCGGCGGGCAGGGCATTGATGTGTGGGAAGGGCGTGCGCAAGTGCTGACGGCCGAGGGTGAAGACTTCAGCGGCGCGTTCCTCGACGGCGCCCGCCAGGCCCTGGCGTTGGCGCAGCGGCATAACATCCGCATCGCCATCCTCAAGGCCAATAGCCCGTCCTGTGGCAACCTGCTGACCTATGACGGCACCTTCAGCGGCGTTAAGGTCAGCGGCGAAGGCGTGACGGCGGCGCTGCTCAAGCGCCATGGCGTGCGGGTGTTCAGTGAGCTGGAGTTGCCTGAGGCGGCCTTGCATCTCTCAAGCCTTGCCTAGATCAAAATGTGGGAGCGGGCTTGCTCGCGAAAGCGGTGTGTCAGCCAGCAAATTAGTTGACTGACACTCCGTCTTCGCGAGCAAGCCCGCTCCCAGAGTTGATCTAGGGTGCCTTTACGACCGGCGTGTCGCCCTCAAACCACTTCTGCGTCAGCGCCTTCAAGCGGCCATCGGCCTTCACCCGCTGCAATGCCTTGTCCAGGCTGCTTTTGAATGCCGGGTTGCCTTTTTGGAATGGAATGGCCAGCTCAGGTGTTTGCTTATAGACCTCACTGAAATCGAACCGATCCTGCAGCGCGGCAGTCATAGCGATATGGTTGATGGCCACGTCGAACTTGCCGCTTTCCACACCCGGCAGCAGGTCAGCGTCATCGACGGTGATGAACGAGGGGCGAACCTCCATTTCCTTGGCCAATTGTTCACCCAGCTCCACTTCAAAACCGGTTAGCTTGTCACCGTCCTTGAAGTTGTACGGCGGGGTGTTGGCCTCCAGGGCTATGCGCAGTTCGCCGCGATCAAACACGTCATCGATCAGTTCGGCGTGAGCCAGTGGGCTCAACAGGGGCAGTAAAAGTACAAGGCCAGGCACAAAGCGCATGGTCGCTCCTAAAGAATTTATGCGTGCGAGGCGCCATTGAGCATCGCTTGCTATGGTGTTGAGTGCCTTGGACAGCAATTTGTCGCGAAGTTGTCATAACCCTACAGATTTCACCGTAAAACTGGAGAAGCGAATGAAAGCCCTTTTGTCCCGTGCAACCCTGGCCAGCCTCTTGCTGGGTGCTTCGATGTTGGCCACAGCCGCTGACGGTATCCCGCGCAGCGCACCACCGGAAGGCGCCAAAGTCTTTATCGTGTCGCCAAAAGACGGCGCCACCGTCGATAAAACCTTCACCGTGAAGTTCGGCATGGAAGGCCTGAAACTGGCCCCGGCCACCAGCCAGGACCCAGGCACCGGCCACCACCACCTGCTGATCGACCAGAAAGAACTGCCGGACGCCAGCGTGCCGATCCCGGCCACCGACACCGTGATCCACTACGGCAAGGCCCAGACCGAAACCGAGCTGACCCTCACCCCAGGCAAGCACACCTTGCAACTGGTAGCCGGCGACAAACTGCACATGCAGTTCAACCCGACTGTAGCCTCGAAAGTCATCACGGTTAACGTGAAATAAAAAACGGGAGCCCCTTGCGGGGCTCCCGTTTTTTATAGCTTCAAGCGGCAAGCCTTAAGCTTCAAGCTAAGGCTTTTTCTTGCCGCTTATAGCTTGCCGCTTGCCGCTGCTGTTAAAACAACACGCGGCTACGAATAGTGCCGTTGATGTGCTGCAGCTTCTCTTGCGCCAGGTCCGAGTACTCGGCGTCAACGTCGATTACCACGTAGCCGACTTTCTCGTTGGTCTGCAGGAACTGACCGGAGATGTTGATGCCGTTTTCTGCGAAGACCTTGTTGATCTCCATCATCACGCCAGGGATGTTCTGGTGGATGTGCAGCAGACGGTGCTTGCCAGGGTGAGCCGGCAACGCCACTTCCGGGAAGTTGACCGAAGACACCGACGTACCGTTGTCGCTGTACTTGACCAACTTTTCCGACACTTCCAGGCCGATGTTGGCTTGGGCTTCAGCGGTGGAACCGCCGATGTGCGGGGTCAGGATCACGTTGTCCAGGCCACGCAGCGGGCTTTCGAAGATGTCGTCGTTAGAGCGGGGCTCTACCGGGAACACGTCGATAGCGGCGCCGATCAGGTGCTTGTCCTTGATCGCGTCGGCCAGGGCGTCCAGCTCAACCACAGTGCCGCGTGCCGCGTTGATCAGGATGCCGCCCTTCTTGATGGCGCGGATTTCCTTCTCGCCGATCATCCACTGGGTCTCAGCGGTTTCCGGTACGTGCAGGGTGACGATGTCGGACATGCCCAGCAGCTCGGTCAGGCTCGCCACTTGGGTGGCGTTGCCCAATGGCAGCTTGGTCAGGGTGTCGTAGAAGAACACCTGCATGCCTAAGCCTTCGGCCAGCACCGACAGCTGCGTGCCGATCGAACCGTAACCGACGATACCCAGCTTTTTGCCGCGGATTTCGAAGGAGTTGGCCGCGCTTTTGATCCAGCCGCCACGGTGGCAGGAAGCGTTTTTCTCAGGAATGCCGCGCAGCAACAGGATCGCCTCGGCCAGCACCAGCTCAGCAACGGAACGGGTGTTGGAGTACGGTGCGTTAAACACCGCGATACCGCGCTCGCGCGCAGCGTTGAGGTCGACCTGGTTGGTGCCGATGCAGAAACAGCCAACAGCCACGAGTTTCTTGGCGTGGTCGAAGATCTCTTCGGTCAGCTGAGTGCGGGAGCGAATGCCGATAAAGTGCGCGTCGGCGATCTTTTCCTTTAACTGGGCTTCCGGCAGAGAACTGGTGATGTACTCAATGCTGGAGTACCCAGCGGCTTTCAGTACGTCGACAGCCGATGGGTGGACGCCTTCCAGAAGAAGGAACTTGATCTTGCTCTTATCGAGAGAAGTCTTGCTCATCTGCGTAAACCTGTATCCCGGAGAAAAATGGCAGGGAATCGAGCAGTTAGTGCCTTGAATCAGTGCACAAGAGCTGACCCGGACGGCAGGAAAGCCGTCACCGCAGAACGCCCTTGGGCTCTGTCCTGCGGGGGCGGTATGCTAGCATACGTGCCCCGCTAAACACCCATTCCTGCGACGTGAAGCGTTCTCAGGATGACCATGAATTGTTCGAGAGTTCCGTCGATGACCCATCCTGCCCTGATTGATGAGCTGAAGACCCTGGTTGAGCCTGGCAAAGTGCTGACCGATGCAGACTCCCTGGAGGCTTACGGCAAGGATTGGACCAAGCACTTCGCGCCCGCACCGACCGCTATCGTGTTCCCCAAGACCATCGAGCAGGTGCAGGCCATCGTCCGTTGGGCCAATGCACACAAGGTGGCGCTGGTGCCATCGGGCGGGCGTACCGGCCTGTCGGCCGCTGCGGTGGCGGCCAATGGCGAAGTGGTCGTCTCGTTCGACTATATGAACCAGATCCTCGATGTGAACCTCACCGACCGTACCGCCGTGTGCCAGCCGGGCGTGGTCACCAAGCAATTGCAGAACGTCGCCGAAGAAAAAGGCCTGTACTACCCGGTGGATTTCGCTTCGTCGGGTTCGAGCCAAATTGGCGGCAACATCGGCACCAATGCCGGCGGAATCAAGGTAATTCGCTACGGCATGACCCGCAACTGGGTGGCCGGCATGAAAGTCGTCACCGGCAAGGGTGATGTGCTGGAACTGAACCGCGACCTGATCAAGAACGCCACCGGCTACGACATGCGCCAGCTGTTTATCGGTGCCGAAGGGACGTTGGGCTTTGTGGTCGAAGCCACCATGCGCCTGGACCGTGCGCCGAAAAACCTCACCGCGATGGTGCTAGGCACCACCGATTTCGACTCGATCATGCCGGTCTTGCACGCGTTTCAGAGCAAGTTGGACCTGACCGCTTTCGAATTCTTCTCCGACAAAGCCCTGGCCAAGGTCATGGGCCGTGGCGATGTACCGGCGCCGTTCGAAACCGACTGCCCGTTCTACGCGCTGCTGGAATTCGAAGCCACCACCGAAGAGGTCGCCAACCACGCCCTGGAAACCTTCGAGCACTGCGTAGAGCAGGGCTGGGTGCTGGACGGCGTGATGAGCCAGAGCGAAACCCAACTGCACAACCTGTGGAAACTGCGCGAGTACATCTCCGAGACCATTTCCCACTGGACGCCGTACAAGAACGACATTTCGGTAACTGTCTCCAAAGTGCCGGCGTTCTTGAAGGAAATTGACGCGATCGTCGGCGAACACTACCCGGACTTCGAAATCGTCTGGTTCGGCCATATCGGCGACGGTAACCTGCACCTGAACATCCTCAAGCCGGAAAACCTCAGCAAGGACGAGTTCTTCGCCAAGTGCGCTACCGTCAACAAATGGGTGTTCGAGACCGTCGAGAAGTACAACGGCTCGATCTCCGCCGAACACGGCGTGGGCATGACCAAGCGCGATTACCTGACTTACAGCCGTTCCCCGGTTGAAATCGAATACATGAAAGCAGTGAAAGCGGTGTTCGACCCGAACGGGATCATGAACCCTGGCAAGATCTTCGCTGTTTAACCGCCCTGAAGGAGTCGTTTCATGAGCTACCAGCACAAGTATGTCGACGGCACCAACATCCACTTTCCCCTGGGCAAAGTGGTGTGCATCGGGCGTAACTACGCCGAACACGCCAAGGAATTGGACAACCCGGTGCCGACCGAGCCGTTGCTGTTCATCAAGCCGGGCAGCTGCGTGGTCGCGCTGGAAGGCGGTTTCGCCATTCCGACCGAACGCGGCTCGGTGCATTACGAGGCGGAAATCGCGGTGCTGATCGGCAAACCGTTGTCGACCAAACCCAGCCGTGAAGAAGTGTTGGACGCCATTTCCGGCTTCGCTCCGGCCCTGGATTTGACCCTGCGCGACAAGCAGGCCGAGCTTAAAGCCAAAGGCTTGCCGTGGGAAATCGCCAAGTCTTTTGACGGCGCCGCCGTGATTGCCCCCTTTGTGGTCAGCAGCACCTTTGCCGACGTGACCGACATCGGCATTCGCCTGACCATCAATGGCGAAGTGCGCCAGGACGGCAACAGCTCGCAAATGCTCAACCCGATTATCCCGATGATCCAACACATGGCCGGCTGCTTCTCGCTGCAGGCGGGCGATGTGATCCTCACCGGCACCCCCGCCGGTGTAGGCCCGCTGAATGTGGGCGATGAGCTGGTGCTGGAATTGGGTGGCGGTAGCCGCTTCGAAAGCAGCGTTCGCTAAGAACCAGGCAAAACGCGGTAAAAAATGTGGGAGCGGGTTTGCTCGCGAAAGCGGAGTGTCAGTCACCGAATATATTGACTGATACACCGCTTTCGCGAGCAAACCCGCTCCCACATTTGTTTGTGGACATCCTCAGAATCCGAGGTATTTTGCATTTTTTTCACACGCCATCCGGATAATCCCCAGCCTCCTGCGCGCGGGTCTGTTGATCCTGTGCTATCACCTAAAGCTGACTCTGCGGAAAAGCGCTCAATGGCCGTGTCCCTGCCTACCCTCACTTCCAAGCCCCGTTCACGTTTTGCCCTGCGCTGGTATTCCTGGCTGTTGCTGGTCGGGGCCATTGTGTACGGCATTGCCTGGGCGATGCATTGGGATGACCGTGGGGTGCTGTGGATCGCCGAGCGCTTCGAAACCCCGGCCGAGCGCCAGGCCAGCGTGTGGCTGCCGGATTACCACGCGGTGATCGATGGCAAGTTGCTGCCGGGCATGGAAAAGGACGAGGCTTCGGATCTGTCCTACAATCCGCAGACCAAAACCCTGTTTTCCGTGATGGGCAAAAACCCCTTCCTGGTTGAGCTGACCCTGCAAGGCGACGTGCTGCGCAAGATGCCGCTCAACGGCTGGAACAACCCGGAAGGCGTCACCGTGATGGAAAACGGCTTGATGGCCATTGTCGATGAGCGCATGCACACCCTGAGCGTGGTGAACGTCGACGCCAGCACCCAGCAACTGAACTATGCCGACTTCAAGCACTATGACCTGGGCCCGTCCAAGGACCAGAACAAGGCGTTTGAAGGTGTGACCTGGGACAAACGCAACCAGCAAATCGTGCTCGGCGAAGAGCGCCCACCGGCGTTGTTCACCTGGAAAAGCGACGGCGCCACGCTGACCGGCGACAAGCAGAAGATCGCCAGCACCGAGTTGGACATGCGCAACCTCTCGGCCCTGGCCGTCGACCCGCGCACCGGGCATTTGCTGGTGTTGTCGGCCGATTCCCATCTGCTGCTGGAGCTGGATGAGCAGGGCGAGCAAGTCAGCTTCATGACCCTGCTCGGCGGCTTCAATGGCCTTAAACACACCATCCCGCGTGCCGAAGGCGTCACCATGGACGAAGCCGGCACCTTGTACATGGTCAGCGAACCCAACCTGTTCTATCGTTTCGAGAAGCAGAAATAGCCGGCAATTACGTCGGATACTTCGCTATCAGCGGCATTCGCCAGACAGTCGACTGCGTTTAAGTTTAAATTCAGACGGGCGTGATACTTATTCGCCACTTTTTGACTTTGAGCTTGCCTGATGCGTCGACTCGCCCGCCCCAAACCCGCGTTTTTTATCCTGTTGCTGCTCGCCCTGGTAATTGCCGGGGCGGTCGCGCAGAACTTTCGCTTGTTCGAGCGGGCCTGGTTCAACCTTCAACACTGGCGCCATCCTGCCGATGAGCGCTCCATTGGCCTGAATGATTACCGGGTAAGCCTGGAAGCCAAGGTTATTGAAGGGCTCGACGATGATGTCTCGGCCCTCACTTACGACCCGATACGCAAAAGCCTGTTTACGGTGACCAATAAAAACGCCGAGCTGATCGAGTTGTCCCTGGACGGCAGGATCCTGCGGCGTATCCCGTTGGTGGGCTTTGGCGATGCCGAGGCGGTGGAATTCATCAGTGACAACATTTATGTGATCAGCGATGAAGCCCAGCAGCGGCTGATCAAGGTGCACGTGAATGACGACACCCAATTTCTCGACGCCGCCGACGCGGAGCAGATGACCCTGGGCGTACACCTTGGCGGCAATAAGGGTTTCGAAGGGCTGGCCTATGACTCGGTGGGCAAGCGCCTGTTCGTGGCCAAGGAGCGCGACCCGATGCTGATTTACGAGGTGCACGGGTTTCCCCATTTCAAACCGGAAAAAACCTACTCGGTGCATGTGATCAACAACCCCAAGCGCGATGCCGGGCTGTTTGTGCGCGACCTGTCGAGCCTGCAATACGACGAGCGCAGCGGGCATTTGCTGGCGCTGTCGGATGAGTCGTTCCTGGTGTTGGAGCTGGACATCGACGGTCGCCCGTTGAGCAGTCTTTCCCTGCTCAACGGGCGCCATGGCCTGAAAAAACGCGTGCCTCAGGCCGAGGGGATCGCCATGGATGACGAGGGCTCGCTGTACCTGGTCAGCGAGCCGAACCTGTTTTACGTGTTCAAAAAGCCCTGATCAGAACATCCATTGCACGCCCAAGGAGTAGCCGGTCTGGCTGCCCTCTGCATGCCCAAGACGGCTGTTGACCTCGGCGTAAACGCCCAACTGCGGGGTGATCGCCAGCTGGCTGCCGATTTGCGCGCGGCCAAAGCTTTTGTCGACTGAACCCAGCTTGGCAGTGCGCGCCTGGCCATCGGCGCGTGCGGTCAATTGCAGGTCATCGAGACGGCCATCGGCCAGCTCCTTGACCCAGGCGATGTCGGCATATGGCAGCAGGCTCACGCCATAGGGCAGGGCGACAGCACCGCGCACGCGCCAGCCGAGGCTGGCTTCCAGGGAGTGGAAAGACTGTTCTTCGTACTCCAGCGCGGTGCGCAGGTTCTGTTTCTCGTGGAATTTATCGATGCGCGAGTGGCTGTAGTCCAGACCGGCAAATGGGCCGCTCTTGATTGCGCCGAAGTCGAAGTCATAACCGCCGAGTACGCGCGCGCCCAAGGACAGTGCGTCAGTGTTGCCGCTCAGTTGTTGATTGAGCAGCACCGGGCCGCCATTGGCTTGGATCAGCAGGTTGCGCTTGGCCTCAAAACGCGTATGGCCGGCGCTCAAATCGCCCGCCAGCCAGCTTGGCCCGCCATCGTTGAGCAAGGCATAGACCGCGGCCTGCCAGGTGTCGCTGTCGAGTTTGCCGCGTTGCTCCAGCTTGTCGCGACCATTGAGGTAGCTGAGGCTGGCGCCGATATTCAGGCTGGAGGTGAGCTGATAGTCGCCCAAGGCGTGTACGCCCAGGCGCCGGGCGTCGCGGTTGAGCGGGCTGTCGAAGCCGCTGTCCGGGGTGTATTCGCCGTCCATGCCGATTTCGCCGTCGAAGCTTCCAACCTCACGACTGGCCGCTTGCAAGGTCAACCAACGGCGATCATGCAGGCGCACCGTGGCCTGGTGCTGGCGTTGCAGGTTGTCCTGCATATTGCGCGCAACGGCGCCGCCCGAGGCGGTCGAAGCCAGCAGGTCGGCGTTGGTCAGTTCCAACACCAGGCGGCTGAGCAGGCGTGAGTAATCGCGCAGGCGCTGGTCGATGCGTTCCTGGCCAAAGGCATTGGTCAGCACGGTTTTGTTGTCTTCTGCCGGGTCATGCCAGGTGGAACCGCCGGGAATCTTTGGGTTGTTGGTCTGGGTGTAACCGTCCAGATCGCCCAGTTCCCAGTTGGTGGCTTCGATGTACAAAATCGGGATCTTCAGCGGTTCGAACGGCTCGCCATCACTGCAGCAGCCGGTGCCTTTGGGGTATTGCGGGTCCAGGCCGGGGTTGGTGAACAACGGGATGTTCAATTCCTTGGCGATCTGGAAGGTGTGTTCGCGCAGCGATGCCAGCGCGGGGTTGGCGGTGCTGTTCTGGCCGGCGTGGGCGTACATCATGTCGCCGGTGATCAGGCTGTCGAGGTTGATCATCGCCAGCATGTTCGCGCGTTGGCTGGTGCTGAGTGAGTCGACAAAGGCTTTGGAGCCGCGCAGGCCTTCCTCTTCGGCGCCGAAGGCGACCACTTGCAGGCCGTTTTCCAGCTGCAAACCGCCGAGGTTCTTCGCCACTTCGGTCAGCACGCTGGCGCCGGAGCCGTTGTCGTCCAGGCCTTGCAAGGTCGGGCGGCCGAAGTAGGTGTCGAAGTGCGCGCCAAGCACCACGTATTGCGGTTTAGTGCCCGCAGCATAGGCCACCACGTTTTGCGAGGCGCGGGTGCCGTTGTTCCAGGTGAAGTTCTGGCGACTGAGGCTGTAGGCCGACCCCATCTGGCTTTGCATCCAATCCGCCGCGCCGGCGAAATTGGCCGTGCCGCGATACCGGCCGGGGTAATCGTTGATCAGCTTTTCCAGGGTGGTATTGGCGTGCTGGCCGTAATCGTAGGCCTGGGTTTGCGCCGACAGCAGGCTGCCGACCACGCTGATCGCGAGGGCGAGGGGCTTTATCACAAGGTCTTCCTTGAGGTGATTGAAGTGTTCCAGCCCAGACCCTTTGCACAATGCGCGCCTCATTCCATGGGCGAGCGCGAAGTGGCGCATTGTTAAACGCGTGGGTCGCCTGGCTGTAATTTGTAACGGATTTGATACTAAGAGAGGCGTGGGATGCCGTGATATGGCGCACGGTTTTGGCGAGGGGTGCTGCAAAAAGTAGCGGTTTTGTTACACGGAGTCCGAGTCGAGCACAAATCAAAATGTGGGAGCGGGCTTGCTCGCGAATGCGGTGTATCAGTGCCAGATCAGTTGACTGACACACCGCATTCGCG
>NZ_CBFHAZ010000149.1:0-11198 GCF_965653655.1 Pseudomonas onubensis
CACGATGGCCGAACGCAGGCTTGAATCCGTGGGTAACCCGGCAGGACGCCGGGTTAGCCGCGCTGGGCCAAGGATGGCCCATCGCGGCGGCCCACGGATTCAAGCCGGAGTGAGGGCACACCGAGCCACAGCGAGGTGCCGAGTGGTGGGGCGAAGACTTTTTGGTTACTTTTGTGTCTTTACAAAAGTGACCCGCCGTCAGGGCGGAACCCTAAGCCGCCGTTACCGCAGCAACGGATATGTACACCAAACCAAAATCACACAGGCTTCTTAAGATCCCCCAACGGATCATAATCCACCTTTTTCTTCCCCTGAGACTTGTCCTTATCCAACGGCGCAATCGCCGGCCCAACAGGATCAACCTGCGGGTCCGACACATCAGGCGAATCCGGATCAAACCCCAATTCATCCTCACCGCTCGCATGCTCGCCCGAACCCGGGCCTTTTGGATGATTACTCACACTCACCTCCTGAACCTATAGCGGTCGCGCTTTGTCATGCAGGTTTTCGAGATCTTCCTCAACCCGCTCCACATCATCTTCATCCTGACGCTCGGCCGGGTCATTAGGGCGCAACGCATCGTTGTCACGCTCCTCCTCTCCCGGCGTACGGTCAGGGTTGGGTGTACCCGGCGGCGGTTGCTTGTACTCAGACATAATGGCTTACCTCAAATGGGCTACACAGGTTTAGAGAAACCACCCCAGGCCATCGTTCAACTTGTTTGCCCAAAGCATGCGAAGATGCCACCCCGCCTTTATTGAGACCTGACCCGGATGTTCGAGCTCAAACCCTGCGACCCCGCCACCTTCCGCCAACAAACCCGCCGCAGCACACTGATCATCGCTGTGCTGTTCATGGCCCTGGCCATGCTGCTGTCGACCCTGGCCGTGATGCTGTTCGGCGAACCCGGCGGCGACAATTTGCGCTTCAACGTCGGCGGCGTATTCGCCGGTGTATTGATCACCATCGCCCTGGTACGCGGCCCATTCTGGACCCAGCAGTGGCTTGCACCTGCCGTGTACGGCTGGCAGCTCAAGCGCAACCTGATGCGCGTGACCAATGTGATGCACACCCTCAAAGACCGCGTACAGGCCAACGACCCCACCGCTCTCAAGGTGTTGCGTTTTTACCACCTGGGCCTGACGCAGATGCACGACCTGGACGCCAACTCCAGCGCCCAGGCGCAACTGGTCGGCGAGATGCAAGCGCATAGGGCGAAGATGCAGGCACTGGGGATCGACACCGAACAAACCCGCTTCGACCCCGCCTGGCTGGAAGGCTTTAAAAACCCATAGTCAGTTGGAAACCTTCGCGCGCCAGCAGAACACCGCGCTGACGGCAATCGCCGCGCCCGCCAGGCCAAACACCCACGGCGCCGACGCCACCGGCAGCAACAGCCCCGCCAACAGCGGCCCGAGGCCAGCGCCGACATCGCGCCACACCGCGTTGGAGGCCAGGGCCGAAACGCGCATCGTGCCAGGGTTGCGCTCGGCCACCAAGGTGGTCACCAGCGGCAGCTGCAATGCGCGCAACACCAGCACCGCCGCTGCGCCAACGATCACCCAGTAACTGCCAAATGCCGTGAGCGCCAAGGCACTCAAGAACGAAAACAGCAACAGCATCGAGGTCGCGCCAAAACGCTGCGCCGCACGCCCACCCAGCGGGCTCAGGAGCATTTCCGAGGCATAGCGCAGGGCCATCAGGCCACCGGCGATCAGCACTGCATCGCCGCCGAGGATCTTCTGCGCCTGAATCGACAGGCCAAAGATAAACAGCCCGTCCAGCGCCACGCCTTCGATAAACGACCACACGGCCACGCTGTCCGGCCACTTGAAGCGCCGCCCGGTGCTGTGCAAATCATGCCCGCCAGTCGGCAAGCCGCGCGCCACCCACAGCCCCACCAGGCAGCAGCCGGCCAGAATCATGAAGATAGGTCGCGGCCCGGCCCACAGGGTCAACCAGCCACCCAGCGGCAGCGCCAGCATCGGCCCGAGGGCGATCACCGCCCTCGAACGCCCTGCCCTGCGCGCCGCGCCAGCAGGCTCGGAGGTGGCCAGCACTTGGGTCGACAGGTTCAGCGCGGCAAAACACAGGCCCCAGATCAGCCGCAGCCCCAACAATGCGGCGAACCCAGACAGCATCGAGTTACCCAAGGCGCACACCGTGGCGGCACCGGCGGCGATCATGCAGGTTAGCCGGTCGCCATTGCGGGCGTAGAAATTCAACACATGGCGGTAGCCGAAAATCCGCACCAGGCGGTTGGCTGCCAGCAACACCCCGGCCTGGGCCAGGGTGATGCCAAAGGCCTGGGATTCCATGGGCAGCAGCAAGTAGAGCAGCACGTCGCTGGGCAGGCATAACGCCAGGGTCAGTGCGGCACGTCGGGAGGTGGTATCAGCAGTGCGTAGGGCCAGGCTGGACATAAATCTGAAACATCCCGAAATATTCAGGCCGCCACGTTAGCGTTGCCGCCGCGTGTTTTACAAGGGCTAAACCTTGTGTTTATACGGCAACAGGCGCAGCCCGCTGGCCACACTGCCCACCAGCGCGAACCCACAGCCCAGCCACAGCGCGTACTGCGGGCCGCTGCCCAGGGAGAGGTGGAAACAGAACGCCACCAACGAGGCCCCCAGCGTTTGCCCCAGCAAGCGTGAAATCGCGACGATGCCACTGGCTCCGCCGCTGCGGGCCAACGGTGCGCTGGTCATGATGGCCTTGAGGTTGGGCGACTGGAAAAAACCGAAACCGGCGCCGCACAAGGCCATGCGCCAGCCGATATCAAAGGCGCTGGCGCCGCTGCCCAAGGTCGCCAACGCCGCCATGCCCGCGCTGAGCATCAGCAAGCCGATGCCGCACAACAGGCCCAGCGACACACGATCCGCCAACCGCCCCGCTACCAGCGCCATCACCGCCACCACTGCAGGCCACGGCGTCATCAGAAAACCGGTGGCCACCTGGCTATGCCCAAGCACCGCCTGCAACAGAAACGGCAGCGATACAAAGGCCAGGCCCTGGGCGCTGAACGCGCAGATGGCCGTGAGGGAAGACAGCGCAAACACCGGGCGCTTGAACAAGTCCACGGCCAGCATCGGCGCCGGGTGACCGGTTTCACGGCGCAACAGCAATGCGCCGCACACCAGCGCCAGCGCTATCAAACCGAGGGTCAGTGTGCCTTGGGCGCCATGCACCGCCGTGCCCAGGCCCAGTACCAACAGCGCGAACAGGCCGGCACACAACAGCGCCGACAACCGATCGAACGCGTGGCCGGTCAGCGGCAGTGTCGGCAATGAACGCAGGCCCAACCCCAGGGCAAGCAGCCCCAGCGGCACGTTGATCAGATACAGCCAATGCCAGCTCGCCACCGACAGAATCGCCGACGCGGCGGTCGGCCCCAGTGTAAAGGCCAGCCCCACCACCAGCGAGTTATAGCCCAGGCCGCGCCCAAGCATTTTTGACGGGTAGATATGCCGCAGCAACGCCGTGTTGACGCTCATCACCGCCGCCGCACCCAGCCCTTGGGCCACCCGCGCGGCGGTGAGGGTCAACAACGAACCGGCCAGCCCGCAAAACAGCGACGAAACAATAAACAGCAGCAAACCGCCGAGGTACACACGCCGGTGGCCCAGCACATCACTGAGCGACGCGAACGGTAGCACCGTGGCGATAATCGCCAACTGGTAAGCGTTGACCACCCAGATCACCGAGGCCGAATCGGTGCCGATACCCTGCGCCAACGTCGGTAGCGCCGTATTGACGATGGCGGTGTCCAGGGTTGCCATGCCAATGCCCAAAGACAAGGCGATCACCGCCGGCAAGCGTTTATTGGAGGGCAGCCCATCGGCAACAGAAGACATGAACAATCCGCACAGGTGACAAAGGCCATTAGATTACGGGCTGCGCGGTTTTTTTACAGTGGCCAATTGCCTGGCTGTCCGAATTTTCATGTTTGTCGGCGTCATTCGACGATCAACTCACTGCCCAACCACCTGGCCAGGTATTCACCGGCCTGGGCCACACCCGCCTCTTCGCCCAGGCGCGTAACCAGAAACTCACACAGCCCGGCAAAGCTGCCGTCGGCCTGCAAGTGCAACACGGCCTCCAGCTCCAACGCACTGACCTGGCGTAAACGTGAGGTGTACTGCCGCCGCCACACCAATAAGCCGCCCGCCTCAGGCAGCATCATCGCCTGCGGCGCAGCCGCGTCTTGCCACAATGCCGACCAGATAGCCTCGGCATTGGTGCTCAGCCCATGGCAGCGCAACGACGGCGTCAGGCGTAAAACGGCGCTGTCCCAATCCAGCTCCGCCAGGGCTTGCAACGGCAAGGGCGACGCATCGGCGGCGACAAACGCTTCATTGAGCGCCGACTCGATCCAGGCCAGTTCGTGCACATCCGGGTTATTCGGCAACACGGTCTTCAAGGTTGCGTAAAACCCTTCGGGATACGCGTCCATGGTCCAGGCATGCGGGGGTTGCTGGTCGATATGGGTAATGCTGGCCGCCAGAAACGCCTCCTCTCCCAGCCAACGTCGCACCATCGGAAACGCCTGCTCCAGGCAACCCACCAACTGCGCGCGATAGTTGTTCTGGTACACCGCCAGGCCCGCGTGGTGGTCGCCCAGCAGCCGGGCCGAGTCATCCGACGCACTCACCAGCCAGGTGCGAAATGCCTGTTGCCACTGCGCCAGGTTCATCGCGCCAGCCCCAAAGCCCGTGCCATCGACAGCGCCTCAAGCAACTCGGCCAGCGGCGGGATAGCATCATCGCGCTCAATCATCGTGGCCACCGGCCCGAGCAGCGCAATGGCCTTGGCATACAAATCCCAAACCCCGCTGCACACCGGGTTGTCATGGCTGTCGATCAACAGTTCACGGCCCTGGCTATGCCCGGCCAGGTGAATCTGGCGCACGCGCTCGGCGGGGATGCCCTCAAGAAACGCCAGGGCATCAAAGCCATGGTTGCTGGCACTGACAAACACATTATTGACGTCCAATAACAACTCGCAGCCCGTGCGCGCGGCCATGGCGGTGATAAATGCCCATTCGCTCATGCACGCACCGTCAAACGCCAGGTAACTGGACGGGTTTTCCACCAGCAGCGTGCGGCCGAGCACGTCCTGAGCCTGATGAATATTGGCGCACACACGGTCCAGAGCCTCGTCGGTATAGGGCACCGGCAACAAGTCGTGGGCATTAAAACCACCGCTGCGCGACCAACTCAGGTGGTCGGAGACAAACAGCGGCTGCACCTCATCGACCAGCGACTTGAGGCGCCGCAGGTACGCCTGGTCCAGCCCTTCGGCGGTGCCGATCGACATCGACACCCCATGCAGCGCCACCGGGTAACGCTCGCGGATCTGGCGCAGGATGTGCCGTGGTTGCCCACCCGCCACCATAAAATTCTCAGAGATCACTTCGACAAAATCCACGGGCACCGAAGTTTCCAGGAAGTCGCAGTAGTGCTCCTTGCGCAGTCCCAGGCCATAGCCGGAAAAGCGTGGGTTAAATGTCGGCATCATCGGTACTCCAGCAAAAAACTGTGGCGAGGGAGCTTGCTCCCGCTCGGCTGCGCAGCAGTCGCCCGTTTCTGGAGGCGCTGCACAAGCAAGCTTGCTCGCCACAGGAAGGCGTTATTTCGGTTCAGTCAACGTGCCGCCGGCCTTGAGGCATTCAGACGGCGTCTTGACGATCACGCCCTCACCCTTGCAGCTGTTAAGGCCCTTGCAGTCGTGCTTGGCGGTGGCGCACAGGCTTTCGCCCTTGCAGCTGTTGACGCCATAGCAGCGGCCGGGTTTTTCCTGTTGGTCGGCGGCGCTGGCGGCACTGGCGAATGACGCCGACGCCATGGCAATCAGGGCGGCGGCAGCGGCGAGGCTCAGACGGGATTTGAGTGCAGTGTTCATGGGTATTTCCTCTTTGAGTGCTGTGCGAGGTGAGAACTGTGTGGGCTGAGAGCAATTATTTGATAACGCAAGCAGCGTCTTCGATGACCTTCGCCACCGCCTCAGGCTGGGAGATGTACACCGCGTGGCTCGCCTTGATTTCGGTGACCCTGGAACCGGCCCGCTGATACATCCAGCGTTGCAGCGCGGGGCTCAATGCACGGTCTTCGGTGGACACCACGGCATACGTCGGCTTTTTGTGCCATGCCGCCGCCCACACGGTGCCGCCGAACAAGGCGGTGGTGGCCGGCACTTGGGAGGCGGCCATGAAGTCGGTGCGGTTGGTGGTCAGGTCGGCGGCAAAATCGGCGTTGTATTTGCTGCGATCGAAAAACAGGTGACCGTCGCGGCTCTGCTTGATGTCATCGCTGGGCGCCGGCATCGAGCCGATCAACTGCGCCATGTTCTCGCCCACTTCCGGCTGCAGGGCCGAGACGTAGACCATCGACTTGACCTTGTCGCGGTCGCCGGCAATCGAGATCACCGCGCCACCGGAACTGTGGCCCACCAGCACCACCGGGCCGACTTGTTGCTCCAGCACTTCACGTGCCTCGGCCACATCCGCCGCGAGGTTTTCGTGGCCCTGGTGCACCACGGTAACCTTGTAGCCCTTGTGAATCAGGATGTCGTGCACCACACGCCAGCCGGAACCGTCGACAAACGATCCGGGCACGATCACCACACTTTTACCGGTGCCGGGCTGCGGTGCATCGGCCGCCTGGGCCAGCATGGGGACAGTCAGGGCCATGGCCATGGCCAAAGAAGAAAGCATGCGCATCGGGTATCTCCATCAGGGTTGTTAAGGTTTGCCGAACAGCCGGCGATCCAGCGACCACGCCCCGCCGCCATAGGCCAGCAGCGGCAGCAACAGGCCCACCCAGGTCAGGTGCGTCGGCCAGGCCTCGGGGTATACGAACACCTCGATCACCAGGGTCATGCCCAGCAGCGCAGCGGCCGCCGGGCGGGTCAGCAGGCCCAGCACCAGCAACAGCGGGAACAGGTGTTCGGCGTAGGTCGCCAGGTGCGCGGCCCAGTCCGGCGGGATCAGCGGCAAGGCGTATTCCGAGCGGAACAGGGTGTAGGTCGACGGCTTGAGGCTCAGAAAACCGCTGACCTTGGTACGCCCCGACAAAAAGAACACCGCCGCGATACCCAGCCGTGCCACCAGCAACAGCAGCGCTTGGGGCAACAGGCGCTGGATCACGGCTGTTCCGTCAGGCTGCCGAAGCCTTTGGGCGTCTTGATCTGGGTGCAGGTGCCCTTGTCGACCAATACCCAGGCGTTGCCCTGGTAATCGGCGGTGGCGGTGCCGGCGCACGAGGTGCCTTTGCCGGCGGCGCAGTCGTTGGCACCGGCGAGGGCCACGCCAAAGCATTTTTCCTGGGGCTTGGCGTCGTCGGCATGGGCCATCGCCGCAAAGGCGCTGAGGGACAGGGCGAAAGTGGCCGCAAGGGCCGCGTAGGGTCGCTTCATCGGTGGATCTCCTGGCTTGACTGAGTGTGGCCAGGGCGCGTGTGGCGGTGGGTAACCGCCTGCGCCGGCTGGTGAACAGAGTTAAAGCCAGGCGTGTATCCGGTCTGTGTCGCCGGCACGCCAGAACGTCATGCCGATGTATCAAGGTGGTGCAGGGATACTTTGTAATACAAAGCCAATAAACCACCGCCAAATCGCCAGCGTTTTAGTCGGCATCCCGAACGACACAATTAGAAATATTCGTGTTTCCGAACGAAGGCGTCCGCTGGTCGCCAACGACCCTAAAAATCACCATAAATTTCATATGGTTGTTGTCATCTTTGATACATGCCAACTGGCATACATTCTGCTTTATCAGGTTTTCCGGTAATAAAATGTTTCAAGCTTGAGACAGTCTCATCCTCTGGAACATCCGCCGTGATACGCCCATAACAACGATTACGCCCCAAAGGAGGGCGGCCTTTCCGACTTTTTGATCGACATCAACTTTCCAAGACTGCTGCTGCACATCTGCACCCCAAAAAGGGCGAATGGCCTGATCGCCAATAACAAGCCCGACTATAAAAAGGACGATTTGATGAGCTCGAGCAAGAACCACGCAGTGTCCTTAATGGACGCCGATCACCCGACCCCGGCAGCCGCAGAGCATGTCCTGGGCTTCGGCCCCTTCCTGTTACTGGCCAGGCAGCACGTACTGCTGCGTAACGGCGAGCCGGTCAGCCTGGGGAGCCGCGCCCTCTACCTGTTGATCGCCCTGGCCACCCGCGCCGGCGAATTACTGGAGAAGACCGAACTGATCGCCTTCGCCTGGCCCAAGGTGGTGGTGGAGGAATGCAACCTGCGTGCGCAGATTGTCGCGTTGCGCCGGGCGCTGGGCGACGATGGCAACTTCAGCTACATCGTCACCGTGCCGGGGCGTGGTTACCGCTTTGTGGCGCCGGTGACCGTGCAAACCGCCGGCGAAGAAAGCCTGCCGGTGCCCTTTGCACGCGCTGAAGAGCCCGCGCTGCACGTGCCGTCCTGCGAGGTCATTGGCCGCGACAGCCTGATTTCAAGCCTTGCCGAACAGTTGCTCAGCCAGCGCTTCGTCACCCTCACCGGCCCCGGCGGCATCGGCAAGACCACCGTGGCCACCGCCGTGGCGCAGCGGCTGGCGCATGCATTAAAACTCGACACCTGCTTCGTCGACCTGGCGCCCGCCACCAGTGGCGAGTGGGTGGCCGGTATGCTCGCCAGCGCCCTGGGGATCCAGACCATCAGCGCTGACCCGCTGCCGATCATCGCCGCCACCTTGGCCGAACGCCGCCTGCTGCTGGTGCTGGATAACTGCGAACACGTATTGCCGGCCGCCGCCGACGCAGTAGAGACCCTGCTGCGCTGCGCCCCGCAATGTTATGTACTGACCACCAGCCGCGAGCCGCTACGTGCCGACGGCGAACGGGTGCATGACCTGGCGCCGCTGCAAGTGCCCGACGAACACAGCCGCCTCAACGCCAGCGAGGCACTGGCCTGGTCCGGCGTGCGCCTGTTTGTTGAGCGCGTGCGCGCCCTCGACCCCGACTTTGTGTTCAGCGACGCCGATGTGGCGGCGGTCTGCGCCATTTGCCGCAAACTCGACAGCAATGCATTGGCCATCGAGATCGCCGCCGCGCGGGTACGCACCTTTGGCGTCCAGGAACTGGTCGGCCTGCTCGACGGCAGTTTCCGCCTGCAAATGACCGGCCGGCGCACCGCCCTCGCCCGCCATCGCACCCTCAGCGCCACGCTGGACTGGACCTACTCGATGCTCAGTGGCGAGGAGCAGGCCATGTTGCGCCAACTGGCGGTGTTCACCGGCTCCTTCACCCTGGATGCGGTCAAGGCCATGACCGCCAGCAGCAGCCTGGACCCACGCAACGCCCTGCCGTTGCTCGAAAGCCTGATGGACAAATCGCTGTTGATTGCCGGTGAGGCGCAGTTGCTCAAACGCTATCGCCTGCTGGAAACCACCCGCGCCTATGCCCTGGAAAAGCTCGAAGAACACGGCGAAGTCAATTCCACCAGCCGCCGCCACGCCCACTATGCCCTCGGCGTGTTGCAAGAAGCCGGGCAAACCCTGGACGGCCTGTCGCCAGACACCTGGATCGCCCTCTACGGCCCCGAAAACAGCACCATTCGCTCAGCCCTGGACTGGGCCTATTCCGCCAGCGGCGAGCTGCCCCTGGCCATCGAACTGACCCTGGGCGGTGTGCCGTTATGGTTGCGCCTGTCGCTGGTCAGTGAGTGCCGAACCTGGGTCGACAAGGGCTTGGCCAGCGACGCCGTCGCGCCCTTGGCCGTGCGCCAGCGCATGCTGCTGCAAACCGCCCTGGCCAGCGTGCTGATGCTGACGTACGGCACCGGCGCACAAATGCGCGAAGCCTGGCGCCAAGTCCGCGAAGATGCTCGCGACCTGGGCGATGCCGAACACAAAATGCGCGCCTTGTGGGGCCTGTGGACCGACCGCTGCGGCTGCAACCAATACACCGAAGCCCTGGAACTGGCCGAGCGTTATATCACCCTCAACAGCAGCGGCAACCAGCAATTGCTCGGCAAACGCATGCGCGCCGTGGCGCTGTATCATATGGGCGACCTGCTGGGCGCGCGGCAAAATATCGATGAAGCGCTTGGGTCGCCATCGGCACCGCGCTCGCACATCATCGACGTGCATTTTGACCAACGCATTGCTGCCCGCAGCCTCAAGGCCAAGGTGCAACTGCTCGAAGGCGATGTCGACCCTGCATTGCGCCTGATCGCCAGCTGTGTGGACGACGCCATCAGCCTCGACCACCCGGCCACCCTCTGGTACACCCTGTGCCTGGGCGCGCTGCCGCTGGCGCTGCTGGCGTCCAACCTGCCTAAGTTGCGCTATTACCTGGGCCTGCTGCAAAGCAGTACTGCCCGTCAGGACCTGCCGATCTGGCGGCAATTTCGGCTGTGCTTCGAGAACATTCTGCTGATCCGCGAGGGCTCGCCGGAAACGGGTGTACCGCAATTGGGCGAAGCCTTGCACCACCTGCAAAGCCAGGGTGACAGCCAGCTCTACAGCCTGCTGCGATGTGAATATGCCTTGGGCCTGGCACGCCTGGGCCTGGAAAAACTGGCGTTGGAAGTGTTGGAAGACACGCTGCAATTGGCGGTTGGCCGTCATGAACGCTGGTTTGTGCCGCAGATGTTGCGGATCAAGGCGCAACTGATCCTGCGCCAGGGGAGCTATGGGTCGGTGGACAAAGCCAAGGTGCTGCTGCGCCAGGCGTGGGTGGATGCGCAGTTGGCAGGGGCGCATTTTTGGCGGGCGCAGATTGCTACGGACTTGGCGCGGTTGCAGGAGCCTAAGTTGCGGATTGCGGCGTTGCCGCGGTTTCAGCATCGGTGATGGGGGTTGGGTTGGGTGTATATCCGTTATTTGGGTAATGGCGGCTTAGGGTTCCGCCCTGACGGCGGGTCACTTTTGGCAAACGCCCGGAATGCCGGCCCAGCCAAAAGTAACCAAAAGGTCTGTGCCCCACCACTCGGCACCCCGCTTAGGCTCGGTGTGCCAGAACGAAGGCCATCGTGGTTAACGGGGCGTCTCAGATCAAAATCAAGATCAAGATCTACAGCACGGCGGCCTGAAAGCCGACCTGAGTGGTTGAAGCAAGAGCCAGATCAAGTGCAAGGCAAAAGCCTATCTACCTGATGCAGCGCAGTCTAAATGTGGGAGCGGGCTTGCTCGCGAATGCGGTGTGTCAGTCAATTCATCTGTTACTGACCCACCGCATTCGCGA
>NZ_CBFHAZ010000150.1:0-11005 GCF_965653655.1 Pseudomonas onubensis
CGCGAATGCGGTGGGTCAGTCAACACATGTGTGACTGATGTACCGCATTCGCGAGCAAGCCCGCTCCCACATTTGGTTTTGTGTTTGGCTTGAGAGCTAATTACTCAGCGATGAGCCAATCCATCTGCCACCCACCCTGGGTCTGCCCAAGTTTCTTGGACAGCCACGGCAGCAGCTCACGCAGCTCCTCCTCCAGGCCCCACGGCGGGTTGGCAATCGCCAGGCCCGAGCCGGTCAGGGTGTTGGGCGTGTCCAGCGGATGCACCAGCAATTCCACACGCAGCAACTTCGGCGCGCCGGTGCCGGCCAGGTCCTGGTAGAAACGACGCAACATGCGCTGGTCTTTCACCGGGTACCAGATCGCCGCGACCGTCTGGCGCATGCGGCTGACCGCTTCCTTGAGGGACGCCGCGCAGCGCTGCATCTCATCGAGTTGTTCAAACGGCGGATCGATCAGCATCAACGCGCGTTTTTCCGGCACCGGCAGCAAGGCACGTGGCACATGCCAGCCTTCGCCCAAGTGCACTTTGACCCGGCGATCGCCCTTCATGTTGTCCTTGAGCAGTACGCCGTCTTGCGGGTGCTTCTCATTGAGCAATACACGGTCCTGGGGCCGCGTGAGGCGGCGCGCCAGCTCCGGAGAGCCTGGGTAGTAGCGCAACTGGCCGTCCGGGTTCATCTCGTGCAGCACGCGCATGTAATCGGCGGTGAGTGGCGGCAGGTCGCTTTCACCCCACAGCCGCGCAATGCCTTCCAGGTATTCGCCGGTGCGGTTGGCCTGGTCACCCTGCAAGTCGTACAGGCCAATCCCGGCGTGGGTGTCGAGGTAGGCGAACGGCTGCTCCTTGCGCGACATCAAGGCGATGAGGCGGGTCAAGGTCAGGTGTTTGAAGACATCGGCGTGGTTGCCGGCGTGAAAGGCGTGACGATAATTCATGGTTGCTCCTGCGCAGGGGGCGAAGTTTACCTTCTACGGCGGCAAAGGTGCAGGGCTGCGTGTCGGGCGGTGCTTATGTCGCAAAGGCAGACGCGCTGAATGCGTTCCTGTTGCTGCAAGGCCTGGAAACCCTGGCCTTACGCATGGAGCGCCATACCGACAACGCGCTGAAGGTTGCGCAATACCTGCAGGGCCACGCCGACGTGGAATGGGTCAGCTACGCCGGGCTGCCGGACCACCCGCACCACGCACTGGCGCAGAAATACATGCAGGGCAAACCCTCGGCGATCCTCTCATTCGGCTTGAAGGGTGGCTATGACGCGGGCGTGCGCTTCTACGATGCCCTGCAAATCTTCAAGCGGTTGGTGAATATCGGCGATGCCAAATCCCTGGCCTGCCACCCCGCGTCCACCACTCACCGGCAGATGAACGAGCAGGAACAGGCCAAGGCCGGCGTAAAGCCGGAGATGATTCGTCTGTCGGTGGGCATCGAGGCGATTGAAGACCTGATCGAGGACTTGCAGCAGGCCCTGGCTTCAACTCAACTCTGAAGCCAAATACCCTGCCAGCGCTTGAACGCTGATATCAGGGCTGCGCGAAAAGTAGGCGACCTTGTGCCGCAAGGTCGCAGGCGTAAACGCGGTGTAGAGGTCCGGGCGCTGTTCTTCGAGCCATTGCAGCAGGTTGCCGATCAGCACCTGCGGCGATTGCTCGGCCAAGTGCTCAAGCAGCGACGCTGGCACTTGCCACCACGGGCTGGCCTTGGCCGCAGTGGCCGGGCCGGTGCTGATGGCCAGCGGCTGGCCGTTGATCAGGTAGCGCTGAAACACCGGCATCACGCGTCCGGCCTCGTCGCCCAGCTTCTGCAAAATGGGCAGCCATTGAGCGCCATCCCAAAAGCGTAAAAACACTGCTTGCTCATCCGGCAACAGCACTTTGGTCAGGCCTTGCAGGTGCGCAGCCACCGTCTGTGGCGGGCTGGACGAGACCGCGAGCCAACCCCAGTCCGTTGCCTCGGCGCTGGCGACCCAATCCAGGAAGGCACTGCCCGGCTCAACAATGCCCACATAAGGCATGACGCCTTGCCAATCAGCGTAAGCCGTACCCGCCCATATCGAATGCGGCAATTTCCCCGGTGCCAGGGTTTGCCACGCCTTAAGCGGCTTGGCTTCACTGGCGCTGCCCAGCACCACGTAGAGGTGTTCCTCGGGCTGTAGCGGCCACTGTGCAAGCCAGGCGCTGGGAACCATGGACTGAGGCATCGGGGTAAATTCCTTTTAAGGTTCAGGGTGTCCGGGGATATCACATTGGCCGTTCTTGCAGCGCTCACATTCTTCGCAAAACGGCGCACTGCGCTTAAGGCTCGCAATCTGTACGCGGCTGAGCGGTGCCGGGATAACCGCTGACAATTTTTCGGTAATACCCGGCATCAGCGGCATCGGCACGGCAGCAGGAGCACCGCCAATCTGGATCGGCACGCTGCTGAAAATCCCGGCGGCCGACAGCGTGATCGACTGCCCTCCTGCCTGGATCGTCACGCTGGCGCCTGCATCAATGACCACACTCTGCCCGGCGCCGATCTGGATGGTCTGCCCAGCACGCACCTGCTGCGAGCCACCGACGACCAGATGATCATCCTGCTTGAGCTCCGCGAGGCGATTGCCGTGCGTGATGCGCTGCTCTTCACCCAACAGCTCATGGTGCGACTCGCCACCTACCTTGAGCCGACGCTGGTTATCCACCTGTACGTGCTGGTCATGCAATACGTGCTGGGTCCAATCGCGCTGGGCGCGCAGGTAAATCTCCTCGGCACCCTTGCGATCGTCGATGCGCAGTTCGTTGTAACCGCCACCGCCCGGAGTGCTTTGGCTGCGAAACACGCTGCGGGCCTGGTCCGTCGGCAGATCCAGCGGCAACAGGTTCGCCGCGTTGGGCAAGCAGCCCATCACCAGCGGCATATCCACGTCGCCGTTGACGAAGCCCACCAGCACTTCCATGCCGACCCGCGGGATCAGCACCGCACCATAACGGTCATGCGCCCAGCCACTGGCAACCCGCAGCCAGCAACTGGAGTGCTCGTCGTGTTCGCCGTCGCGGTCCCAGGCCATCTGCACTTTGACGCGACCATATTCGTCGCAATGGATCTCAGTGTCGGCAGGCCCGGTGACCACTGCGTTCTGGTAGCCCGATATATGGGGTCGAGGCACAATCAGCGGCGTTCGAAACGGCACATCCCAAGGTGTTACGACAAACTCATTGTGGTAGCCGGGGGAGACGCCATCGTCGTAGGTGTCAGGTGCAGATTCCTCAAGGACCTGAGGCTGCTGCCCGCAATGGTGCAACTGGGTAACCAGCCACAAATTATTCCATTCCTGGCGAGGGTGCCCGGTCATCTTCAGGAACTGCCCAGTGGACAAGGCTGGCTGGTCGCTATTACCGCTGGCTTGGCGAAAGTCACTGCGATGACGCTCAAGCAGCCGTTGCGCCAGGTACTTGCCATGGGTTCGATCAGTGAAGTGCCCAGGATAGTACTGCTCATTCAGCGCAGGCTGTTGCCCGCTGGACACCGTGCTTTCCAGGACCAGGCTGGGCTTTTTGAAGTCGTAATCGCGCCCGCTCACACCGGTGGTGCGGGTCTCCAACCGCAGGATGAAGTGCTTGATCGCAGGGGTGCCGGCAACCAGTGCCGAACCGGCTGAATACGAGGTGGCTTGAGCTGGCTGGGTAAAGACGCTTTGGTCGTCGCCAAACATCAATAGGTGGCGCTCGGGGCTGTGCTGAAAGTGATAGTGAATGCCCGACTCGACGCACAAGCGCTGAATGAACGCCAGATCGGTTTCGCCGAACTGAACACAGTACTCACGCTCGGGGTATTGCCCACTCAGCTGAAACGCAAAGGCATCAGCCTGGATCCCTTGAGCCTCCAGCACCCGCGCAATGATCTGCGGCACGGTTTGTTTCTGAAAGATCCGCTGGTGCGTGCTGTGTTCCAGGTAGGCCAACTGCGGCACCAAGGTGATCTGGTAACGGGTCAGGCGCTTGCCCGAGTCGCCTTGCGCCACCCGGCACACCTGGCCATGAATGCCGTGCCCTTGCGAATCAAACCCCAGGAACGCCTGACGGTGCAGGAGGCTATCGAGGTCCAGGTCGGGCTGTTCGCTCACCAACTCAAGGTCAAAACGAAAAGGCAGGCTGATAAATTCATCACCCGTAAACCCACGAACCTTGAGCTCACTGGGCTGCCCATCGAGGGTCAGGTTAAAGGCACTTTGATTGGCAAGAGCGAACATCCGGTGTTTCTCTGCGAGGGCTGGGCGAGGGATTCTGCACCAGCTTTTCGCCCACCAGAGCACACCACAGGCAAATCAGTAAGCTCCTACATCCTGGGTGCCCGATTCTTCATGTATCTGGCGTCGAAGGCGCACCAAGGCCGTGCTAGCGTTATAGCTCCTCCTCACCGGCTCACTGGAAAAAGCATGACCACCCGCTACGCAAAAATCATCCTGACCTTTGCCCTGGCGGCCTTCGCCACCATGGTCGCATTCAACAACATCACGGACTACGGCTCCAACTTCGCCTTCGTCCAACACGTGTTGAGCATGGACACCACCTTCCCGAACAATGCCGCCATGTACCGGGCCATCACTACGCCGTGGATGTGGCACGCGGCCTACGTGCTGATCATCCTCGGCGAATCGCTCACCGCCGTGCTGCTGGCGCGTGGCGCACTGTCGCTGTGGCGTGCGCGGCACGCGGGTGGCGCCGAATTCAACCGCGCCAAGGCAAGCGCAACCGCCGGCCTGACCCTCGGCTTTGTGGTGTGGTTCTTTGGCTTTATGGTGGTGGGCGGTGAGTGGTTTCTGATGTGGCAGTCCCATCAGTGGAATGGCCAGGAAGCGGCATTCAAGTTCTACATGGCGATTCTGGGTGTGCTGATTTTTCTCAATCAGCAGGAGGCTGGCTGAACTGACAGCGAGACGCGGAGCGTCCGGGGTGGCATTCCCACGCGGAGCATGGAAACGATCAAAACGATCAAAAAAAGGCCCGCTATCCTAAGGATGCGGGCCTTTTTTCTAACGCAATTGGCGCTTAACGCCCACCGAGTTACTTGTTGAGGTTGTAGTCTTTTTCGGCTGCATCAAAACGCTCGACCATACCCGCCGTCGGTGCGCCCATCTTGCTCACGAAATAGATCGCCAGGCTGGCGAAGATAAAGCCCGGGATGATTTCGTACAGGCCCAGCAGGTTGAAGTGCTTCCACACGATCACGGTGATCGCGCCGACCAGAATACCGGCCAGTGCGCCGTTGCGGGTCATGCCTTTCCAGATCACCGAGATCAGCACCACAGGGCCGAACGCAGCGCCGAAGCCGGCCCAGGCGTAGCTCACCAGGCCCAGTACGCGGTTTTCCGGGTTGGCGGCCATGACGATAGCGATCAAGGCAACCACCAGCACCATCAGGCGACCGACCCATACCAGCTCACGCTGGGAGGCATTCTTGCGCAGGAAAGCTTTGTAGAAGTCTTCGGTCAGGGCACTGGAGCACACCAGTAACTGGCAGCTCAGGGTGCTCATCACCGCAGCCAGAATGGCCGACAGCAGCACCCCGGCAACCCAAGGGTTGAACAGGATTTTAGCCAGCTCGATAAACACACGCTCAGGGTTCTCGGTCACAGGGCCTGCCACTTCCGGATGCGCGGAGAAGTAAGCAATACCGAAGAAGCCCACAGCCACAGTGCCAGCCAGGCACAGAATCATCCAGGTCATGGAGATACGACGCGCCTTGGCAATCGATTTCACCGAATCCGCCGCCATGAAACGCGCGAGGATGTGCGGTTGGCCGAAGTAGCCCAGGCCCCAGCCCATCAGCGAAATAACGCCGATGAACGTGGTGTTTTTAAGCATATCGAAACTGGTCGGGTCCTTGGCTTCGATTGCCAGGAACGTGGTGTCCACACCGCCGGTGGCCAACAGCACGATGATCGGCGTGAGGATCAGCGCGAAGATCATCAAGGTGGCTTGTACGGTATCTGTCCAGCTCACCGCCAGGAAACCACCGATGAAGGTGTAGGCAATCGTCGCCGCAGCACCGGCCCACAGTGCGGTCTCGTAAGACATGCCGAAGGTGCTTTCAAACAGACGGGCGCCGGCCACGATGCCGGAAGCGCAGTAGATGGTGAAGAACACCAGGATCACCACCGCCGAGATAATCCGCAGCAGGCCGCTTTTGTCTTCGAAACGGCTGGAAAAGTAATCCGGCAGCGTCAGGGCGTCGCCGTTGTGCTCGGTCTGTACCCGCAGGCGACCGGCCACGAACAGCCAGTTGAGGTAGGCACCGACGATCAGGCCGATGGCAATCCAGCTTTCCGACAGGCCGGACATGTAGATCGCGCCCGGCAAGCCCATCAACAGCCAGCCGCTCATGTCCGAAGCGCCGGCCGATAGAGCCGTAACCACGCTACCGAGGCTGCGACCGCCGAGGATGTAATCGGAAAGGTTGTTGGTGGAGCGATAGGCCATCAAGCCGATCAGCACCATTGCTGCGATGTAGATCACGAATGTGATCAAGGTTGGATTGCTAACGCTCATAGGAGTGACGCCCTGGCTTTGTTTTTATGTAGCAGCGGTCTGGCAGAAGGCCCACCCATTGGTAACGGGTAGACGAAACGGCGAGCCGCGCATTTATGACTGACGTTTCCCCAGGAAAGCCGCCAGCCGATGAACCGACCCTTGCGAGTGGTTGCACCTTGGGCGCGAATGCTATTCAACAAAGTAAATAAGGTGCAACCAGTTTCTTGAGAATAAGTTGCACCTTGATGTGTTTTCGCGGAAATACCGGTTTTTTGCTCCTTTTCGGAGCAAGAACAGCCGATCTCAGAAGCAAACGCACCAAGAGACAGCGGATTCCGTCGAGGGCCGGAATTTTTCCCGATCACGATCGAAAAATTCCTGAACAATTTGGGTTGCACCCGGTTGCACCTCTGCATGCGCAAAGCTAATCTTGCCGCCAGCAGATGCCACTCGGTAGTGGCACCCATGAGGATAAAAAGATGGCAACGACCACCCTTGGGGTCAAACTCGACGACCCGACCCGCGAACGCCTGAAGGCGGCCGCGACCTCCATTGATCGCACGCCGCACTGGCTGATCAAACAGGCGATTTTCAATTACCTGGAGAAACTCGAGGGTGGTGCAACCCTGACCGAGCTCAATGGCTCGGGCAGCAAGGACGCTGAAGACGCCGGCGAAGTGCAACCGGACCACGCCCACCAGTGCTTCCTGGAGTTTGCCGAAAGCATCCTGCCGCAATCGGTATTGCGCGCCTCGATCACCGCCGCTTACCGCCGCCCGGAGCCGGAAGTGGTGCCGATGCTGATCGAGCAGGCCCGCCTGCCGCAGCCAATGGCCGAGGCCACCAACAAGCTGGCCGCCTCGATTGCCGAAAAACTGCGCAACCAAAAGAGCGCCGGCGGCCGTGCCGGGATTGTTCAGGGTCTGCTGCAAGAATTTTCCCTGTCGTCCCAGGAAGGCGTAGCGCTGATGTGCCTGGCCGAAGCGCTGCTGCGCATCCCGGACAAGGGCACCCGCGACGCACTGATCCGCGACAAGATCAGCACCGGCAACTGGCACCCGCACCTGGGCAACAGCCCGTCGCTGTTCGTTAACGCCGCCACCTGGGGCTTACTGCTGACCGGCAAACTGGTCGCCACCCATAACGAAGCGGGCCTGACCTCGTCCCTGAGCCGTATTATCGGCAAGAGCGGCGAGCCGATGATCCGCAAGGGCGTCGACATGGCCATGCGCCTGATGGGCGAGCAGTTCGTCACCGGCGAAACCATTGCTGAAGCCCTGGCCAACGCGAGCAAGTTCGAAGCCAAGGGTTTCCGCTATTCCTACGACATGCTCGGTGAAGCTGCGCTGACCGAACACGACGCCCAGAAGTACCTGGCCTCGTACGAACAAGCCATTCACTCCATCGGCAAAGCCTCCCACGGCCGTGGGATTTATGAAGGCCCCGGCATCTCCATCAAGCTCTCGGCACTGCACCCGCGTTACAGCCGTGCGCAGTACGAGCGCGTAATGGACGAGCTGTATCCGCGCCTGCTGTCGCTGACCTTGCTGGCCAAACAATACGATATTGGCCTGAACATCGACGCCGAAGAAGCCGACCGCCTGGAGCTGTCGCTCGACCTGCTCGAGCGCCTGTGCTTCGAGCCGCAACTGACCGGCTGGAACGGCATCGGTTTCGTTATCCAGGCCTACCAGAAGCGTTGCCCGTATGTGATCGACTACGTGATCGACCTGGCACGCCGCAGCCGCCATCGCCTGATGATCCGCCTGGTAAAAGGCGCGTACTGGGACAGCGAAATCAAGCGCGCCCAGGTCGAAGGCCTGGAAGGCTACCCGGTGTACACCCGCAAGGTGTACACCGACGTTTCCTACATCGCCTGCGCACGCAAACTGCTGTCGGTGCCGGAAGTCATCTACCCGCAGTTCGCCACGCACAACGCCCACACGCTGTCGGCCATTTACCATATCGCCGGTCAGAACTATTACCCTGGCCAGTACGAGTTCCAGTGCCTGCACGGCATGGGCGAACCGCTGTACGAGCAGGTTGTAGGCAAGGTGTCCGATGGCAAGCTGAACCGTCCGTGCCGCGTGTACGCACCGGTCGGCACCCACGAAACACTGCTGGCTTATCTGGTACGTCGCCTGCTGGAAAACGGCGCCAACACTTCATTTGTCAACCGCATTGCCGACCACACCATCTCGATTCAGGAGTTGGTGGCCGACCCGGTGGCCAACATCGAGCAGATGGCCACGCTGGAAGGCGGCTTCGGCCTGCCGCACCCGCGTATCCCGCTGCCGCGTGACCTGTATGGCAGCGACCGCGCCAACTCGGCGGGTATCGACCTGGCCAACGAACACCGCTTGGCATCGCTGTCTTGCGCGCTGCTGGCCAGCGCGCATAACGACTGGAAAGCCACGCCGATGCTGGGCTGCGCGTCCAGTAATGAAGCCGCTGCACCGGTGCTGAACCCGTCCGACCTGCGTGACGTGGTCGGCCACGTACAAGAAGCCACCGTTGAAGACGTCGACAATGCGATCCAGTGCGCGATCAACGCCGGCCCGATCTGGCAGGCCACCCCGCCCGCCGAACGCGCCGCCATCCTGGAACGCGCTGCCGACTTGATGGAAGGCGAGATCCAGCCGCTGATGGGCCTGTTGGCCCGCGAAGCCGGCAAGACCTTCGCCAACGCCATCGCCGAAGTGCGTGAAGCCGTAGACTTCCTGCGCTACTACGCGGTACAGGCGCGCAACGATTTCACCAACGATGCCCACCGCCCATTGGGCCCAGTGGTATGCATCAGCCCGTGGAACTTCCCGCTGGCGATCTTCAGCGGTCAAGTTGCTGCGGCATTGGCCGCCGGTAACCCGGTACTGGCCAAACCGGCCGAACAAACCCCATTGGTGGCGGCACAAGCCGTGCGTATCTTGCTCGAAGCCGGTATCCCGGAAGGCGTGCTGCAATTGCTGCCAGGCCAGGGCGAAACCGTCGGTGCCCGCCTGGTCGGTGATGATCGCGTCAAAGGCGTGATGTTTACCGGTTCCACCGAGGTGGCGCGCCTGCTGCAACGCAATGTCGCCGGGCGCCTGGACGCTCAGGGCCGCCCGATCCCGCTGATCGCTGAAACCGGCGGCCAGAACGCGATGATCGTCGACTCTTCGGCACTCACCGAACAAGTGGTGATCGATGTCGTTTCCTCGGCCTTCGACAGTGCCGGCCAGCGTTGCTCGGCCCTGCGTGTACTGTGCCTGCAGGAAGATTCGGCAGACCGCGTGATCGAAATGCTCAAGGGTGCCATGGCTGAATGCCGCCTGGGTAACCCGGAGCGCTTGTCGGTGGATATCGGCCCGGTGATCGACGCCGAAGCCAAGGCTGGCATCGAGAAACACATCCAGGCCATGCGCGACAAAGGCCGCAACGTGTACCAGGTGGCGATCGCCGACGGCGAAGAGATCAAGCGCGGCACCTTCGTGATGCCAACCCTGATCGAGCTGGAAAGCTTCGACGAGCTGCAACGCGAGATCTTCGGCCCGGTCCTGCACGTGGTGCGCTACAAGCGCAAAGAGATCGACCAGCTGATCGCGCAGATCAATGCCTCCGGCTACGGCCTGACTCTGGGCGTACACACGCGCATCGACGAGACCATCGCCAAGGTGATCGACAATGTGCATGCCGGTAACGTCTATGTGAACCGCAACATCGTCGGTGCCGTGGTCGGCGTGCAGCCATTCGGCGGCGAGGGTTTGTCGGGTACTGGCCCGAAAGCGGGCGGCCCGCTGTACCTGTACCGCCTGCTGTCGACGCGTCCTACGGATGCCATCGAGCAATCCTTCGTGCGCGGCGACAAGCTGGCTTCACCGGACGTGCGTCTGCGTGATGCCATGAGCCAACCGCTGACCGCCCTCAAAACCTGGGCCGACAGCAATAAGTTCAGCGACCTGAGCGCCTTGTGCAGCCAGTTCGCCGCGCAATCGCAAAGCGGTATCACCCGCCAATTGGCCGGCCCGACCGGCGAGCGCAACAGCTATGCCATCCTGCCCCGCGAGCACGTGTTGTCTCTTGCGGAAGTCGAAGGCGACCTGCTGACGCAGCTGGCGGCGGTATTGGCTGTCGGCGGTTCGGCGGTATGGCCGGAAACTGACTTGACCAAAGCCTTGTTCCCACGCCTGCCGCGGGAAATTCAGGCGAAGATCAAGCGTGTGGCTGACTGGACCAAGGATGAGGTGGTGTTCGACGCCGTTGTGCACCACGGTGATTCCGACCAACTGCGTGCGGTGTGCCAGCAAGTGGCGCAGCGCGGCGGGGCGATTGTTGGGGTGCACGGTTTGTCGCAAGGTGAGACGGCGATTGCGCTGGAGCGCCTGGTGATCGAGCGGGCTTTGAGCGTTAACACGGCTGCGGCCGGTGGTAATGCGAGCCTGATGACTATCGGTTAACTCATGTGGGAGCGGGCTTGCTCGCGAATGCGCAGTGTCAGTCACCAGATGTACTGGCTGATCC
>NZ_CBFHAZ010000151.1:0-10691 GCF_965653655.1 Pseudomonas onubensis
CTCGGACTGGTCTCAATACTGGATACGATAAACCGGCTTAATCGCATAACCTGAACCGCCGTATACGGAACCGTACGTACGGTGGTGTGAGAGGACGGCGGATGTGAATCCGCCTCCTACTCTATGCGGGATATTTTTTGTCGCAGTTCTTTTTCAGGCAAATGTCGCAAAGATCTACAAACCCGCTGCTTTTACCGCTAGTCTGCGGACATCTGCAATGCCGACAACAGCCTTCTACAAGAGCCCGGCGATGACTGATCTGTCCCGAATCCAAGGGCCTGCAAGCGCGGTGATTCCGACCCTGGAAGCGCGTTTCTACAGGCCGCCTTTGCCTGATGGCTATGTGCTGCGCCCGCGCCTGTGCGAACGCTTGAGCGCGGGTCTTGCAGGGCGACTGTTGCTGGTGAGTGCCCCGGCCGGGTTCGGCAAGAGTTCGTTGGCGGTGGAGTTTTGTCAGAGTCTGCCGGCGCATTGGCAAAGCCTGTGGCTGGGCCTGAGCCCGCGGGATAACGACCCCGGCCGCTTCCTTGAGCGCTTGCTCGACGGTTTACAACAATACTTCCCGCAACTCGGTGCCCAATCCCTGGGCCTGCTGAAAATGCGTCAGCGTCACCAACCCTTCGCCTTTGAAGAATGGCTCGACGGCTTGCTCGACGAGCTGACGCTGCACCTGTCCACACACGCGCCCTTGCTGCTGGTGCTGGATGACTACCATCTGGCCCAGGGCCCGGTACTGGACCGCTGCCTGCAATTTTTCCTCAATCATTTACCCGATGGGCTGCTGGTGTTGGTCACCAGCCGCCAGCGCCCGGACTGGCACCTGGCGCGGCTGCGACTCTCGCGCCACCTGCTGGAGCTGCACGAACAAGACCTGCGCCTGACCCACGACGAATCGCTGGCCGTACTCGACAGGCACAGCAGCTCGTTGCGCGGCGAAGCTCTGGACAACCTGATCCGCCGTAGTGAGGGCTGGGTGGCTGGCCTGCGCTTCTGGCTGCTGGCCCTTTCCGAAGCTGGCAATGAAGCCGCGTTGCCGCAACATTTAAACGGTGGCGAAGGGCTGATCCGCGACTACTTGCTCGAAGAAGTCATCGATTGCCTGCCGGCAGAGGTGCAAGCCTTCCTTTACGACACTGCCCCGCAGGATCGTTTTTGCAGCGAGCTGTGCGACGCCGTGCGCGAAGCCCACGACAGCGCGCATATCCTCGGTTATTTGCAGGCCCACCAAGTGTTCCTGGTGCCGCTCGATGAGCAGGGCCACTGGTATCGCTACCACCATCTGTTTTCCGACCTGTTGCGTGCCCGCCGTGCCAGCAGTGCCACCGTGCCGATTGCCAGCCTGCACCTGCGTGCCTGCCGCTGGTTCAACACCCAGGGCTTGATCGATGAAGCGGTAGAACAAGCATTGCGCGCCGGCCACCTGGATGTGGCGGCGAACCTGGTGCAGAACCTGTCGGAGGAGCAACTGCTGGCCGAGCAGAACGTCGGCATGCTGCTGCGCTGGAAGATGGACTTGCCCGACAGCCTGCTGATCAGCACGCCGCGTTTGATCGTGCTCTACAGCTGGGCATTGGGGCTGGCCTGCCAACTGGATGCGGCCGAAGAATTGTCCAGCTACCTCAGCCGCTTTTTGCCGGCGCCGTCGGCCACTGCGCAAAAGTCGATGCTGGCCCAATGGTTGGCGCTGAGCGGGATTATCGCCCGTGGCCGGGGCGATCGAGAGTCGACCCTGCGCTACTGCAGCGAGGCGTTGGAAAGCTTGCCGCAAAAACGTTATGGCCAGCGTCTGATGTGCCTGTCGACCTTGTCCAACCTGGCCATTGTCGATGCCGATTTGTGGCGCGCCCGTGGCCTGAATCGCGAATCCCTGGAGCTGGCGCAGCGTGTCGGTAACCCACTGTTCGAGGCGTTGGCCCATTACGATCGCGCGCGGGTGTTGCAGGCGCGCGGCGAAATCCTGCGATCCCTGGACGAAGTGCGCCAGGGTCTGCAACGCCTGCACGGCCTGGCGCCGCAGCGGCTGTACGCGGTGCGCGCGCGGTTGTCGCTGTACGAGGGCTATCTGCTGCTGGTGCGCTATCAACCCGAGGCCGGCCTTGCCCGTTTACGCGCGGGTCTGAACGAAGCCCGCGCCTGCCGGGATATCAGCGTGCTGATCGGGCATTGTGTGATTGCCAACTTTGAAGGGCGCCGTGGGGATTTTTCCACGGCGTTTGCAGAACTGGCCGAGGCTGAGCGCTTGATGCACATCTGGGATGTGCCGCCGATCTACTACTTGGCGATGATCACCCTGATCAAATGTGAGCTGTGGCTGGCTCAAGGTCGCACTGATCTGGCCGAGGCCTGGTTGACCCGACTGGGGCAAACCTACAACGGTGAACACGCCGCCGCCGCGCCGGAGTTTCACCCGCACTTGCCGCAACATATCGGGCTGCAACAGGCTGCTTTGGACGCCACCCGTCATCAGCCGGCCGCCGCGTTGCAACGCCTCGAAGAGCTGGCGCAGCAGGCGCATAACAGTGGGCGGCAAATGATTGCCTTGATGGCCCTGACCCAGCAGGTGCAGTTGCTGCTGGAGTGCGGGCAGCAAGACCAGGCCCGATTGGCATTGGCCCGCGCCCTTGAGGCGGGCGCCGGTGGGGCGTTGCAACCCTTTCAGCGGTTGCTGGAGAGTTATCCGGATTGGATGCGTGAACAGCTTGGCCGGGATGCTCATGGTTTGCTGAACCAGAGTTTGTTGGCGCTGTTGCCGGTGGCGGCGGTCGTTGAGGCCTTGCCTAATCATGAAACCCTGAGCGCACGTGAACTGGCGGTGCTGAAGTTGATTGCCCAGGGGTGTTCGAACCAGGAAATCAGCAATCAGTTGTTTATCTCCCTGCACACGGTGAAAACCCACGCCAGCCATATCAACAGCAAGCTGGGTGTAGAGCGCCGGACTCAAGCAGTGGCGCGGGCCAAGTCGATGGGGCTGCTGGTCTGATAATGCGGCAACTTTCCCGTGGGAACTGATATGTGTGAGAGCTGGCTTATGTGGAAGCTGGCTTGCCTGCGATGCAGGCACCTCGGTCTACCAGTCAAACTGAGGTGATGCTATCGCAGGCAAGCCAGCTCCCACACTGGTCTGACTGTCTCGCTACGGCGCAGTCGGGCAGGCTTTCAGCGACGTGTCAGCGGTTTTGCTGACCAGCGCGGCGAAGCGCTTGAGGTTGTTCTGATGCGCCGCCACCAAGTCATCAATGCTCGGGCCTGCCGGTGTCTGCAAGGTGGTGCGGCAAGTCAGCGGTGCGGCATCTCCCCCGCTTGTGGGCCGCAGGCGCCAGCGCACGTCGAGCAGCGCGTATTGGCCCGGTACCGAGTCAAAACGCTGCACTTCAACGCGCAACGACATGGCTTGCGGGGAATGACTGTTGGCCAGTTGATCCACCAGCGCGCTTTTCAGCTCATCCGCCAGGGTTGCGGCCCACCATTGGGTTTCAAGGATCGCCAGCCCACTGTCACCCTGACGAATCACGATTTGTGCACGGTCGACCTGGGGCGGCACGCTGATGCTTTCAATGCGGATATCGCTGGCCTGGGCTTGCGTGCTGTTATTCCAGTGCACCGGGGTAAGCGTGTGGAACGCGATCGGCTCACTGCGACACGCCGCGAGCAGCGCCAGCGCGGCGACCAGGGTGAGTTTCAAGGGAAAGGTCATGGCGGCTCCAATGGTCATTTGCGCGGTGGCCCTTGCAGGTCTGTTGGCGCTGCGCTGTCAGGGCGGCCGCGAATCAGCGATTCCGGATGCCGGCCCAGGTAGTCCGACAGTTCGCGCAAGGAGCGCGACATGCGCGCCAGTTCGTCCAGGGTCTGGGTCAGTTGTTCGCGCTGCGGCGAGTCTTCGGCCAGGGTTGAGTTGGCCGACTGCAAGGTCTTGCTCACGTCGCCCAGGGTGGTCTGCACGCCGGGCAGGGTCTTGGCGTTGAACTGGGCAAGGCTTTTGCGCAGCTCGACCAGGCTGCCGTCGAGGTTGCCGGCGATGCGCTCGATCGGCAGTTGGTTGACCTTGTTGACGATGCCTTCGAGTTTCTCCTGCAACTGCTCCAGATTGCCGGGGATGGTCGGAATGTTGACCGGGCGCAGGTTCGGGTCAAACACCACTTTGTCGGCTTTCGGGAAGAAATCCAGGGCGATGTACAGCTGGCCGGTCAGCAGGTTGCCACTGCGGGCCTGGGCGCGCAGGCCGTTTTCGATAAAGGTGCCGATCAGGCGCACGCCGCCCGCTTCATCGTTGGGGTCATGGTTGGTGGCCTTGAGCAGCTTGGTGTTGGCTTCGCCGAGCAACTGCGGGTAAATCACGATGCCGACGTTGATCGGGAAACTGCGTTTCTTGGCATCGAAGTCCAGGTTGATCGACACCACTTTGCCGAACTCCACTCCAAGGAACTCCACCGGCGCGCCGACCTTGAGCCCGCGCAATGCCTGATCAAAACGCAGCGCCATGTATTGCCCTTGACCGTTGGGCGGGGCGAGGGCGCTTTGCTGGTCGTCGAACAGTTCATAGGTGTGATCTTCGCTGGCCGGTTTGTCGTTGGGGCTGTAGGGCGGCGCCTGGAACGCGATGCCGCCGGCCAACATCGATGACAAGGACTCGGTTTTCAGCGCGAAACCATTGGCGCCGACGCTCAGGTCGATGCCGCTGGCATTCCAGAAGCGGGTATTTTCGGTGACGTACACATCATTGGGCGCATGCACGAAGACCTCGATTTTCACGCCCTTGCCATCGTCGTCCAGCTCATAGGCCACGACCTGGCCCACCGGGATCTTGCGGTAGTACACCGGCGAGCCGATATCCAGTGAACCCAGGCCCTGGGTATGCAACGTGAAACGTTTGCCCGGTTCGCCATAGGTAATGGGTGGCGGGTTTTCCAGGCCTTTGAACTGTTTGGCGCGGGTGTCGGATTGGCCGATATCGGCGCCGATATAGTCACCGGACAGCAAGGTATCGATGCCGGACACGCCCCCGGCGCCGATGCGCGGGCGCACCACCCAGAACTTGGAGTCTTCACGGGTGAAGCTTTCCGCCTGCTTGGCCAACTTGATGGTGGCGTTGACGCTTTTCTGGTCATCGCTCAAGGCCACATCCGAGACTTGGCCGATCACCACGTTGCGGTATTTGACCTCGGTTTTATTCGCGACCAGGCCGTTGCCGGTCTTGAAGTTGAGGACGATCACCGGCCCCTGTTGCAGCACGTTGTGCACCACCAGCGAGATGCCCACCAGCACTGCCACAATCGGCACGATCCACACCAGCGAAACGCTGAAGCGCCGCGTCTTGATCGCCGGTGAGCCGGCAGGCGTGTCAGTGTTGTGTGAACTCATCCGAGATCTCCTCGTTGTGTGGGTTTTCCCAGATCAGGCGCGGGTCGAAACTCATGGCCGCGAGCATGGTAAACACCACCACCAGGCCAAAAAACAAAATGCCCAGGCGCGGCTCGATGGTGCCCAGCGCCTGGAACTTCACCAGCGCGGCCACCAGCGCGACCACAATTACGTCGAGCATGGACCAGTAGCCGATCAGTTCGACGAACCGAAACAGCTTCGAGCGCTCTTTGCGCGCCCACTGGCTGTTGCGCTGCACGGTGACCAGCAGCAGGGTCAGCGAGACAAACTTGATGCCCGGCACCGCAATGCTGGCAATGAAAATGATCAGGGCAATGTCCCAGGCGCCATGCTGCCAGAACTCCAGCACGCCGCTCATGATGGTGCTGTCTGCGCCGGAACCGAGCATGGTGGTGTTCATCACCGGCAGTAAATTCGCCGGGATATAAAATGCCAGTGCCGTGAGCATGTAGGCCCAGGTGCGGGTCAGCGAATGGAGTTTGCGCCGATGCAGCGGCGCGCCGCAGCGCTCGCACTCGCTGGGTTCGTCGCGCATGTCGCACGGCTGGCCGCAGGTGTGGCACAGGCACAGGTTGAGTTCGCGGGCGGTCGGTGGTGAGTTCATACGGCGTCCCACAAGTCGCGTACGTCACGCCCGGCGATGCGGATCAGCAGCAAGGCGAGGGCGGCGAGGGCAAACAGGCCGGTGCCGGGGATCACGTCGAGCATGCCGGCCAGCTTGAACACCGCGACCATCGCGCCCAACAGGCAGACTTCGAGCATGCTCCATGGCCGCAGCGCTTCAAGCCAGCGCATGCATACTTTGAACGCTGGTGAGCGCTTGCCGGTCAAGGCGAAACTCAGCACCCACATCAGCAATAGCAGTTGAAACACCGGAGCGATGATGATCGAGATCGCCGCCACCAGGGCAATAAAGGTGATCGGCCCCAGGCTCAGCGCCACCACCGAGTCCCACAAGGTCGCGCTGTTTTTAAGGCCTTGCAGGCTGATGCTCATCACCGGATAGAAATTGGCAAAGGTCCACAACACCGCTGCGGTGATGGTAAGCGCGAGGCGCTGTTGCACCGACAACCCGTTGTAGCGCTGCAACACGCCTGCGCAACGGGTGCACAGGGCTTTTTGATGTTTGGCGAGCGTGACCTTGTCGTACACGCAATCGCAGTGTTCACAGATGATCCGTTGATTGGCCATAAGCCTTGCTCCAAACGCGACGCTGCGGTGCGGGTTCGATGGCGCTCAAACCAGCTTAGTAGCCTAGGCGCGCATCAGGTGCGGCCCAGTAAAAAGTGTTTGATAGTCGTTGCGTAGGGCTGCCAGCGAGTACTTTCGATTTCGTAGAGGAAGTATTCATTACGGTCGTCCTCATCCCACGATGCCAACTCTTCAATATCCTGATCCTTGATTTTCCGATAGCTGCGAACGGCATTGGCCCGGGCGCCAATCAATGCTCCATTGTCCAGGCCGAATACACGAATGGTCTCTGCTGCACGATGCTGCTCTTCAGCATTCAGTGAGCTACGTGCACGTACTTCACCAGACGAGTGGAAATAGAGGTAGAACTCAGGGTCATGCTCGTCCGGTTTGACGAGCTGGTCAGCATCATAGTGGGGGGCCGAGCGTCGGTCTTTATAGTGCCCGCAATGTTCGTCCGCTCCGCAGGCGAGGAAAAAATTACTCCATTCAAACGTCAACTCTGGGTAGCCATTAGGGTGCTTTTGGCTTTTTCGACGAAAATGTTCGATGTGGCCTTCGTGGTAAATAGCACTTTCGCAATAGGCACACCGCACACCGTATTCGGCCGCCTCTGGGGTGGTGATGCCGGGAATACCCTGTAATTGAACCAAGGCAAAACGCAGCTGTTTTTTACAACCACCGCGAAAGTCATCCCAAGTTTGGGTGTGATAGTCGTATTCCGCCAAGCAGGCTGGGGCGTTGATAGAGGCGCGATCCAGTTTGAGCATGACGATCAGTCCTTCGTGTCCAGATGTTTGCGCAATTTGAAGGTTTGAAAGCGAATGAGCCTGTCAGACTCGAGCATGACAAGGTTTCTTGGACCGTAGAAATCCAGCAGCTTTGAGCGTAGGGCGCAGCCGTCGGCGTCTTCATGGGTGCCGTTTTCAATTTTTGCGGTGTAGTCGGCCAGCCATTGCGCCTCCTCTACCGGTGGAATCGGATTCACACCCATCACGTCGTTGAGTGCGACTGCGCTTTCAACGCCTTTGACTTCTTGCGATGGGCATACGGCCTGCCAATGTCCTTGAGCGTTTTGGTAAACAATTCGAGTGTTTTCGCGTTTTACAGTTGAGAGAACCTGAGGACTGTGGGTGCTCACGATGAACTGTATTTTAGGAAATGCGCTGCGCAAGCTGGCAATGACACGTTGCTGCCAAGCGGGATGCAGGTGCAGGTCGACTTCGTCAATCAATACGATGCCGGTCGTTTCACGCGGTGCTCTTTCTTTGAGGTGCCCATTAAGTCGCGCGCAGCGTAACGCCAGATCAGCTACCAATGTAATCATGGCGCGCACACCATCACTGAGCAAGCTGAGTGGCAGGGCCGCGTGATCTGGGTGCGACATGGACAACCCTTCAAATGTCAGGCTGTAATGGAAGTCGCTCCAGCCCTCTTCGGACATCACGTTGTTTACGGCATCTCTGATGCCTTGCAAGCGGGGTTCCAAGTTGGAGTGCTCGTAACCGGGCTGCTGTTTTTGTTGCAGGGCTGCCAGTGTGGCTTTCCTCATCCACTCCTGCAGTTGAGCAAATGTAGAGAACACAGAGAGGCAATCTTCATAGCCGGCGGTACGACTTTCAGTCAGTACCGCTTTACTCGATACATTTTTATGACTCACCCACAGTCGTCTGGAACTGTAGTAGCGCACGATCGGAAGTGAAACCTCTGAAGTATTTCGCAGCATCGTCTGAAGCGCTCGCCCCCATGCCGCCAGTGGTTCGGCTTCGCGGGTGGTCGTGCGACTTTTCGGGCCATTTAAGGCTCGCTGCCAATGCACTTCTGGATCGCTCAATTGGGCGTTGATAACAACAGGAAATTGTTGCTCGCTCTCGAAGCCTTCGCCAACTCTTACATAACGCGCATCGGTGCGCTCAATATGCTTGGATATGCCCTGATCAAATGCGCCAACGAAAGGTCCTAGAGCAGCCACGATAGCCTCTAGAACGGATGTCTTGCCTTGACCGTTACGCGCCGCGATCACCGTCAGCTCGGGATCGAAGCTGATTTCGAATTCGTCAAAGCGGCGGTAGTTTTTCAGGCTTAGCTTTGTGAGATTCATAGTCTCTCTTCTGACTGAACAACGCGGCCCTGGCAGTTCTTGCAGCGCATCAATAATGGCTGTCCTGCGAGCGCGAAACTAATAGACGAGCATACTAACAGTGCTACACACCTGTGTGGTGTCGCTGAGATTCTCAACGCGCTTCGTCTTATACTGGGCTGCTGAAAAATTATTTTAATCAAAGGAGTCTATATGGACGCCCCAGGGATTGCGTTGATCCGCGAAACCTTCCCCGTCGGCCCTTTGCAGTGCAACTGCACCATCATCGGCGACCCGATCAGCAAAAAAGCCATTGTGATCGACCCGGGCGGCAATCACGAGATGATCCTGGCGCGTCTGGATGCGCTGGGCCTCAAGGTGGTGAGCATTATCCATACCCACGCCCACCTGGATCACTTCCTGGCGTCCGGCCAGCTCAAAGAGAAGACCGGCGCCACGCTGCATTTGCACAAAGAAGATCAATTTCTTTGGGATAACCTGGAAATGCAATGCCAGATGTTTCGCGTGCCCTACACGCCGGTACCGTCGCCGGATCGCTGGCTGGAGGACGACGAGGAGTTGGCCTGTGGCTGCGGGGTGGCGCTGCATACGCCGGGGCACACGCCGGGTTCGATGAGCTTCTGGTTTGCCGATGCCAAGTTGCTGATCGCCGGCGACACCTTGTTCAAGCGCGGCGTGGGACGTACCGACCTGTGGGGCGGCGACCAGGCGACTATCGTGCGTTCGATCAAGCAGCGTTTGTACACCTTGGACGAGGGCGCGACGGTGGTTACGGGGCACGGCCCGGATACCTGCTTGGGCGATGAGATGCGCGAGAACCCGTTCGTGCGGGCGTAGCAGGCGCGGAGGGAATATTTGCGCGGGCGAGGCTGTTCTTCAGAAAGAATCGTCTTGGCAGGTCGCGTTCAGACTTGGCCTGCTACGGTTTATCTAGCGGGGATACTGTTCAATGTTTTGTTACAGGTGGGAAAGTGGCCACGGAATTTTTACCGTTTGTCGCGATCCAAACTCGGCACAGGCCCATTGCCAATGTCCTTTGCACCACAGAATGCAAAAGTAGGAGCTCCCTTCATGTTCACTCCGCGTCGTCTGCTTGTTGTCGCCACCGCCGTAGCCCTGTTATCCGGCTGCGCTTCACCTAATCCTTATGACGGCAGCCAGGGACAGGCCAGCAATGGTTCCGAAGGGGGCATCAGCAAAACCGCCAAATACGGCGGCCTGGGTGCTCTGGCCGGTGCGCTGGCGGGTGCTGCCATTGACCATAACAACCGTGGCAAGGGCGCACTGATCGGTGGTGCCATTGCAGGCCTGGGCGCAGCCGGTTATGGCTACTACGCCGACCAGCAGGAAAAGAAACTGCGTGAAAGCATGGCCAACACCGGTGTTGAAGTGCAGCGCCAGGGTGACCAGATCAAGTTGATCATGCCGGGCAACATCACCTTCGCGACCAACTCCGACGCAATTTCCAGCAGCTTCTATACGCCGCTGAATAACCTGGCGGGTTCGCTGAAGCAGTTCAACCAAAACACCATCCAGATCGTCGGCTACACCGACAGCACGGGCAGCCGCCAGTTGAACATGGACCTGTCCCAGCGTCGTGCCCAGAGCGTGGCCAACTACCTGACCTCTCAAGGCGTCAGCCCGACCAACCTGAGTGCCCGTGGCGCCGGCCCGGATAACCCGATTGCCAGCAACGCCGACGTGAATGGCCGTGCCCAGAACCGTCGCGTTGAGGTCAACCTCGGCCCGATCCCTGGCCAGCAATACGGCCAGCCTGGTCAACAGCAGCAGCAACAGGCACCGCAGCAGAACAACCAGTTCCAGGGCAACCCGTACCAGCAGTACCAGTAAACCCTGGGCATTAAAAAGGGCGCCGTGCAGTCAATGCACGGCGCCTTTTTTTTGGTTCTTCACGGATTACCGGGAAAGACGCTCTTGATCTTCATGAAAAAGAACTCGCTATCCCGGTAACCGTACGCCATCCGCTTAATGACCTTTATTCGATTGTTTATCCCTTCCA
>NZ_CBFHAZ010000152.1:0-10691 GCF_965653655.1 Pseudomonas onubensis
CGCGAATGCGGTGTACCAGTGACAGATGAATTGACTGACCCACTGCATTCGCGAGCAAGCCCGCTCCCACAGTTGACCGCATGCAGTTTTGAATATGAGGTCGGCTGTGTATTTGCATGCACTGAAGAGCTGCTTTTCTGTGGGAGCTGGCTTTTGCGTCCTTGCAAAAGTGAGCCACCGTCAGGGCGGAACCCTAAGCGGCCGTTACCCAAATAATGGATATGCACTCAACCCCAACCCCAACCCCATCCCGACTACCGGCTATTGTCAGAAATTTCCCACAAGAGTACAAATGTACTCCATGACAACCCTGACCCCCCGCCGCACCGCCATCCTGACCTTCATCCGCGACCGTATCGCGCAACAAGGCCAGCCCCCAAGCCTCGCCGAGATCGCCGAGGCGTTCGGCTTCGCCTCGCGCAGCGTCGCACGCAAACACGTGGTGGCCCTGACCGAAGCCGGCTTTATCGAGGTCAACCCCAATCAGGCCCGTGGCATTCGCCTGCTCAACCAACCGGCACGCCCCGAATGGCTGGATGTGCCTGTGCTCGGTCGCGTTGCCGCCGGTCTGCCCATCGGCGCCGATGCCGAAGTGCACAACCGCCTGCAACTGGACCCTGCCACCTTCGCCAAAACCCCGGATTACCTGCTGCGCGTGCAAGGCGATTCGATGATCGAAGACGGCATCCTCGACGGCGACCTGGTGGGCGTACGCCGCAGCGCCGAAGCCTTGAACGGGCAGATTGTGGTGGCACGCCTGGACGGCGAAGTCACCATCAAACGCTTTGAGCGCCACGGCGAGCAGGTGCGTCTGCTGCCACGCAACCCCGCGTATCAACCGATTGTGGTCGGGCCGGATCAGGACCTGGCCATCGAAGGCGTGTTCTGTGGCCTGGTGAGGCAAGGCTGATGGGCGCCGTCGTTGCTCTGGACACGCTGTTCAATGGCGGCCGCGTCTGGAAAGGCCGGCCCGCTGCGCCGCCCGCCAGCGTGTACCCCACCGGGCTGGCGGCGCTGGACGCGGTGTTGCCCACGGGCGGCTGGCCGGAGTCGGCGTTGAGTGAAATCCTGATGGCGAAGGAGGGCGTTGGCGAGCTGCAATTGGTGTTGCCCACCCTGGCCCGCTTATCAACGGCGGGCGAGCGCATTGTGCTGGTGGCGCCGCCTTACACGCCGTACCCCCACGCCTGGCAGAATGCCGGGGTGGATCTGCGTCAGCTTTCGGTGATCCAGGCCGAGGCGCATGACGTGTTGTGGGCGGTGGAGCAGTGCCTGCGTTCCGGCAGTTGCGGCGCGGTGCTGTGCTGGCCGCGCAAGGCCGATGACCGTGCCTTGCGGCGCTTGCAGGTGGCGGCCGAGACCGGCCAGACCCTGGCGTTTGCCTGGCGCGCTTTGAGCGAGGCGGTCAATTCATCGCCCGCCGCCTTGCGCCTGGCCGTCGAGGCAAAACCTGCGCAAGTGCGGGTGCTCAAGTGCCGGGGCGGTTTGGCCCACCCGGCGCCGATAGCCCTGGCGGGGCACTGAGGTTGCCATGCGCTGGGTGTGTATTGTCTTCCCGCAATTGGCGCTGGACGGGGTGCAGCGTGTGCACCCTGAGCCGGATCAACCTTTGGCACTGCTGGCCGGCACGCCGCAGCGTCGCGTGCTGCAAACCGTCAATGCCGCTGCCCGGGCTTTGGGGCTGCGACCAGGGCAATCGCTGACGGCCGCGCATGCCCTGGCCAAAACCTTTGCCAGCGCCGAATATGACCCCGCCGAAATCGAGCGCTGGCAGCAGTTCCTCGCCGCCTGGGCCTACCGTTTCAGCTCCCAGGTCAGCGTGTATTACCCGCGTGCGTTGCTGTTCGAGATCGAGTCGAGCCTGGGCCTGTTCGGGCCGTGGCCGCAGTTCGAGGCACGCTTGCGTCAGGAGTTGACCGAATTGGGCTTTCGCCACCGTATCGTCGCGGCGCCCAACCCGGCGGCGGCGCGGGTGCTGGCCAACATCTACGATGGCCTGGCGATCGGTGAGGAGGCGTTGCAGCAGGCCCTGGCGCCGCTGCCCATCGACCGCGCCGGTCTTGACCCGCAGGTGGCCACAGCCTTGTCACGCATGGGCCTGCGCACCTTGGCCCAAGTGCAGGCGTTGCCTCGGCATACCCTGGCGCGACGCTTTGAGGCTGGCTTGCTCAAGCACCTGGATGTCCTGAGCGGGCAGCGCCCACTGGCGCTGGCGTTTTACCAGCCGCCGGATCAGTTCGACGTGCGCATCGAGCTGAATTTCGACGTGCAATCCCACCAGGCGCTGCTGTTCCCGTTGCGGCGTTTGACGGGTGACTTGTCCGCCTTCCTCTGCGGGCGCGACAGTGGCGTGCAGCGCTTCGACTTGCACCTGGAGCACGCCCAGGCGCCCGACAGCGTGATCAAGGTCGGCCTGCTCAGCGCCGAGCGCGAACCGTCGATGCTGTTCGAATTGGCCCGTGGCCGTCTGGAGCAGGTGCAAGTCACCTCACCGGTGCGCGGGTTTCGCCTGGTGGCCCAGGACCTGCCGGTGTTTGTGCCGCAACGCCAGGACCTGTTCGACGATCGCCCACAACAAACCTTGCCTTGGGAGCAACTGCGCGAACGCCTGCGCGCACGGCTTGGCGATGAGGCCGTACAAAGCCTGCGCTTTCACGCCGACCACCGCCCCGAATGTGCCTGGCAGGCGAGCGCCGACAGCCGTGCGTGCCCGACCTTGCACAAGGTGCAGCGCCCCGGCTGGTTGCTGACTGAACCGACCTTGCTGGCCGAGCAGGGCGTGCAGATCCTGATGGGCCCGGAACGCATCGAGTCCGGCTGGTGGGACGGCGCCGATATCCGCCGCGACTATTACCTGATCCGCACGCGCGCCGGCCAGCAAGGCTGGGCCTATCGCCATGTAGGGCAGAACGACGGGCTATGGCTGCAAGGCTGGTTCGCATGAGCTACGCCGAGCTGCATTGCCTGTCCAATTTCAGTTTCCAGCGCGGCGCGTCCAGTGCGCTGGAGCTGTTCGAACGTGCCAAGCGCCAAGGCTACAGCGCCCTGGCGATCACCGATGAATGCACCTTGGCGGGCATCGTGCGGGCCTGGCAGGCGGCGAAGGCGGTGGAGTTGCCGCTGATTATCGGCAGCGAGATGCGCATCGAAAACGGCCCTAAACTGGTGTTGCTGGTAGAGGATCTGAGCGGCTATCAACACCTGTGCCGCCTGATTACCCTGGCTCGCCGCCGCGCCGAAAAAGGCAGTTACCGCCTGCTGCACGCCGATTTCGAACAACCGATGCCCGGTCTGCTGGCGCTGTGGGTGGCCGAAGACAGCGACACCCAGGCCTCGATCCAATGGCTGCAACACACCTTCGCCGAGCGCCTGTGGCTGGCGGTGCACCTGCACTGCGGCCAGGACGATGCGCGCCACTTGCAACAGCGCCTGGCCCTGGCCGCCACCCTGCAGATCCCGGCGGTGGCTTGCGGCGATGTGCACATGCATGCGCGGGGTCGCCGGGCCTTGCAAGACACCATGACCGCGATCCGCCATCACGTGCCGGTGGCCGAAGCCGGCACGCGCCTGCACCCCAATGGCGAGCGGCATTTGCGCGGCCTCGACGCGCTGGCCGCGTTGTACCCACAAGCCTTGCGCGACGAAACCCTGGCCATCGCGAAACGTTGCACCTTTGACCTCAGCCAGTTGCGCTACCACTACCCACGCGAGCTGGTGCCCGCCGGCCATGACGCGCAATCCTGGCTGCGCGCGGTGACTGAAGAAGGCATTGCCCAGCGTTGGCCGCACGGTGTCGACGCCAAGACCTTGCAGCAGATCAACAAGGAACTGGTGCTGATCAGCGAGCTGGGCTACGAAAGCTACTTTTTGACGGTGCACGACATCGTGCGCTTCGCCCGCAGCCGCTCGATCCTGTGCCAGGGCCGAGGTTCTGCGGCCAACTCGGCGGTGTGTTTTGCCTTGGGCATCACCGAAATCGACCCGAGCCTGACGAGCATGCTGTTCGAGCGTTTCCTGTCCAAGGAGCGCAATGAACCGCCGGATATCGACGTGGACTTTGAGCACGAACGCCGCGAAGAAGTGCTGCAGTACGTGTTCCAACGCTACGGCCGCACCCGCGCGGCGTTGACGGCGGTGGTCAGCAGTTATCACGCGTCCGGCGCGGTGCGCGATGTGGCCAAGGCCCTCGGTCTGCCGCCGGACCAGATCAACGCGCTGGCCGACTGTTGCGGGCGCTGGAGTGAAGATGCGCCGCCGCTGGAACGCCTGCGCGAAGGCGGCTTCGACCCGCAAAGCCCGATTCTGCGGCGTGTGCTGACCTTGACCCAACAACTGATCGGCTTCCCCCGGCATTTGTCCCAGCACCCCGGCGGCTTTGTGATTTCCGAATACCCGCTGGATACCCTGGTGCCGGTGGAAAATGCCGCCATGGCCGAGCGCACCATTATCCAGTGGGACAAGGATGACCTCGACGCCGTGGGCCTGCTTAAGGTGGATATCCTCGCGTTGGGCATGCTCAGCGCGATCCGCCGCTGCTTCGACTTGCTGCGCCGCCATCGCAATCGCGATATGTCTCTGGCAGGCATACCCAAGGAAGACCCGGCCACCTACGCAATGATCAGCAAGGCCGACACCATCGGCGTGTTCCAGATCGAGTCGCGGGCACAAATGTCGATGCTGCCCAGGCTCAAGCCGCAGAACTTCTACGACCTGGTGATTGAGGTGGCGATTGTGCGGCCTGGGCCGATCCAGGGCGGCATGGTGCATCCGTACCTGCGGCGCCGGAATAACGAAGAGCCCACCACTTATCCATCGCCGGAACTTGAGGCCGTGCTGAAGCGCACCTTGGGCGTGCCGCTGTTCCAGGAACAGGTGATGCAAATCGCCATGGTCGCCGCCGACTATGGCCCCGGCGAAGCCGACCAGTTGCGCCGCTCCATGGCCGCCTGGAAACGCCATGGCGGCCTCGAGCCGCATCAGCAGCGCCTGCGCACCGGCATGCTCAAGAACGGCTACAGCGAGGCATTTGCCGCGCAGATCTTCGAGCAGATCAAAGGCTTTGGCAGCTATGGTTTCCCCGAGTCCCACGCGGCCAGTTTTGCCTTGTTGACCTACGCCAGTTGCTGGCTCAAGTGCCATGAACCGGCGGCGTTCGCCTGCGCCTTGATCAACAGCTGGCCCATGGGCTTCTACAGCCCGGACCAGATCCTGCAGGATGCGCGGCGCCATCGCTTGCAAGTTCGCCCGGTGGATGTGCTGGCCAGTGACTGGGATTGCAGCCTGGAGCCTGTCGACGGCCAGCAACCGGCGATTCGCATGGGCTTGCGCATGATCTCGGGGTTTCGTGAGGAGGATGGGCGGCGCATCGAGGCGGCGCGCCAGCGTCGTGTGTTCAGCGACATTGCCGACCTGGACGACCGCGCTGGCCTGGATGCACGGGCCCAGGCATTGCTGGCGGATGCCGGGGCCTTGCGTGGGTTGGCGGGCAACCGGCACACCGCGCGCTGGGAAGTGGCAGGCGTGCATAAACAGCTGGGGTTGTTCGCGGGCCTGCCGAGCCCCGAAGAAGCGGCGGTGCAATTGCCCGCACCGACGGTTGGCGAAGACCTGCAGGCTGATTACGCCACGGTTGGCACCACCCTTGGCCCGCATCCGCTGGCGTTGTTGCGTGATGAGTTACGCAAGCGTCGCTGCCGCAGCTCTTTGGAGCTGATGGCGGTGGAGCATGGGCGTAATGTCAGCGTCGCCGGTCTGGTGACCGGGCGTCAGCGTCCGGGCACCGCCAGTGGCGTGACCTTTGTGACGTTGGAGGATGAATTCGGCAACCTCAATGTGGTGGTGTGGCGCGACCTGGCAGAACGCCAGCGCCCAGCATTAGTGGGTTCGCGGTTGCTCAAAGTCGACGGGCGCTGGGAGGCAGTGGGCGAGGTGCGGCACCTGATTGCCGGGCGTCTCAGCGACCTGACGCCACTGCTGGAAGGCATGCATGTGCGCAGCCGGGATTTTCATTGAAGCCAGTGGTTTTTGCCGGCGTTACCTCCTAACGTATAACAAGTGAAACCATCCGCCGCTGACGCGCTCCAAAACGTTGCCCATGCCCTCATTTTGCACAGAGCCAACCGATGCCGTTTTTATCCAACCCCCATGGCTGTGAAGGCTGGTCCGGTGAAATGGCCCAGCGGATCCGCGCCTTCGATTGGTCGACGACCGACCTGGGTCCGATCGACACCTGGAGCGCCAGCCTGGCCTGCAACGTGCAGATGATGCTGGCCTCGCCCGTGCCGATGGTGATGCTGTGGGGGCGGGCGGGCTACATGATCTACAACGACAGCTATTCGGTGTTTGCCGGTGGCCGGCATCCGTATTTGCTCGGCACGGCGGTGGAGCTGGGCTGGCCGGAAGTGGCCGAGTTCAACCGCCACGTGGTGGGCACCTGCCTGGCGGGTGGCACCTTGACGTTTAACAACAAAGACCTGGTGTTGTTGCGCAACGGCAAGCCGGAAACCGTCTGGCTGGACCTCTACTACAGCCCCGTCGCCGGGGACAATCAGCAGCCAGCCGGGGTGTTGGCGATTGTGGTGGAAACCACCGAGCATGTGCATTCCGAGCGCCTGCGCCAGGAACTGACCCATAACCTGGAGCAGCGCGTTGCTGCCGAAGTGCAAGCGCGTTCCGCCGCCGAAGACCAGTTGCGCCAATCGCAGAAGCTTGAAGCCATCGGCGGCCTGACCGGCGGCGTGGCCCATGACTTCAATAACCTGCTGCAAGTGATCGCCGGCAACCTGCACCTGCTGGCACGCCATGAGCCGGATAACCCCCAGGTGCAGCGGCGCGTCACGGCGGCCATCGCTGCGGTGGAGCGTGGGGCCAAGCTGTCCTCGCAACTGTTGGCGTTTGCGCGTCGCCAGCCGTTGTCGCCGGCGGTGTATAACCCGCAACGCATCTACGCCGGTTTAGGTGAACTGCTGCAACGGGCGCTGGGTGAGACCATTCATATCGACGTGCAACTGCCTCGGGATTCCTGGTGCATCAATGTCGACCGCAACCAATTGGAAAACGCGCTGCTCAACCTGGCGATCAATGCCCGCGATGCCATGCAAGGCGAAGGCGTGATTCGCATCAGCGGCGAAAATATCATCCTCAACCCCGGCGATTGCATCGGTAAAAGCATCAAACCGGGCGAATACGTGCGCCTGGCGGTGACCGACACCGGTGTCGGCATGCCCCAGGAGGTACTCAAACGTGCGTTCGAGCCGTTCTTTACCACCAAGCGTGAAGGGCATGGCACCGGCCTGGGCCTGAGCATGGTGTTCGGTTTTGTACGCCAAAGCGGCGGGCATGTGGACGTACGGAGCGAGGAGGGCAAAGGCTCGGTGGTGCAGATGTATTTCCCCCGCAGCCTGGAACCCGAATGTAGTGAGGTAGACACCGAGCAAGTAACCCACAGCGGCGGCCAGGAAACCATCCTGGTGGTCGAGGACAACGAAGGCGTGCGCCTGACCGTGGTCGAGTTGCTGCAACAATCGGGCTACACCGTACTGACCGCCGAAGACGGCGACCGGGCTATGCAGGCCTTGCAAAACGACGTGCGCCCGGACCTGATCTTCACCGACGTGGTGATGCCCGGCCGGGTCAAAAGCACCGACCTGGCCGACTGGGCACGCGTGCAGCACCCTCCGGTGGCGGTGCTGTTCACTTCCGGCCACACCCGCGACATTCTTTCCAGCACTCATCTGCTGAGCCCCGACATTCATCTGCTGAGCAAGCCCTACAGCCCCGAAGCCCTCACGCAACGGGTGCGCAGCGTGCTCACCGCCAGACAAGGTTGCCCATGACCTCACAGCGCAACATCCCCCCGATCACTGCCCAGCGCCCAGGCTTTGTACGTGTGCGCGGCGCCCGCGAACACAACCTGCGTAACGTCGATGTGGACATTCCCCGGGATGCCCTGGTGGTGTTTACCGGCGTGTCGGGTTCCGGCAAATCGTCCCTGGCATTTTCCACGGTGTATGCCGAGGCCCAGCGCCGTTATTTTGAATCGGTGGCGCCCTATGCGCGGCGCCTGATTGACCAGGTCGGCGTGCCGGATGTGGACTCCATCGAAGGTCTGCCACCGGCCGTGGCCTTGCAACAGCAGCGGGGTACGCCGAGTGCGCGCTCGTCGGTGGGCAGCGTCACCACCTTGTCGAGCCTGATCCGCATGCTGTATTCGCGTGCCGGCAGTTATCCGCCGGGGCAGGCGATGCTGTACGCCGAGGACTTTTCACCGAACCTGCCCCAGGGCGCCTGCCCGCACTGCCACGGTTTGGGCCGCGTGTATGAGGTGACCGAGGCGCTGATGGTGCCTGATCCGTCCTTGACCATTCGCCAGCGTGCGGTGGCGTCCTGGCCCTTGGCGTGGCAGGGACAGAACCTGCGCGACATCCTTGTGACCCTGGGCTATGACGTGGACATCCCATGGCGCGACCTGCCGAAAAAGCAGCGCGACTGGATTCTGTTTACCGAAGAAACCCCCACCGTGCCGGTGTACGCAGGCTTCACCCCACAGCAGACCCGCGACGCGTTGAAACGCAAGCTGGAGCCGAGCTACCAGGGCACGTTCAGCGGTGCGCGGCGCTATATCCTGCACACCTTCAGCCACACCCAAAGCGCACTGATGAAAAAGCGCGTGTCGCAGTTCATGCAGGGCAGCGCCTGCCCGGCGTGTGAAGGCAAGCGCTTGAACAAGGCGGCGCTGTCGGTGAAATTTGCCGGGGTGGACATCGGCGCGTTGTCGCAGCTGTCGCTGGCGCAGTTGGCCGAGCTGCTGCGCCCGGTGGCGGCGGGGCAGGACAAGATGAAGCTGTCGGTGGAAAAACGCCTGGCGGCCCAGCGTATCGCCCAGGACTTGCTGGAGCGGGTCAGCACCCTGACCGAGTTGGGCCTGGGCTATCTGTCCCTGGAGCGCAGCACGCCCACATTGTCATCCGGGGAATTGCAGCGCCTGCGCCTGGCCACCCAATTGGGCTCGCAGCTGTTCGGCGTGATCTATGTGCTGGACGAGCCCTCGGCGGGCCTGCACCCGGCGGATGGCGAAGCATTGTTTACTGCACTTGAGCGTTTGAAAGCGGCCGGCAATTCGTTGTTTGTGGTGGAGCATGACCTGGAAACCATGCGCCGCGCCGACTGGCTGATCGACGTCGGCCCGGCTGCCGGTGAGCACGGCGGGCAAGTGCTGTACAGCGGCCCGCCCGCCGGGTTGGCGGATGTGCAGGCGTCGCAGACGCGCGAGTATTTGTTCGCCGAGCGCCGCGCTGGCAGCACGACGCGACGTGAGCCGACCGGCTGGCTGAAGCTTGAAGGCGTGACGCGTAATAATCTCAAGGACCTGAGCGTGGATTTCCCGCTGGGTTGCTTTACGGCGGTGACGGGCATTTCCGGCTCGGGCAAATCCAGCCTGGTCAGCCAGGCGTTGCTGGAACTGGTGGGCACGGGGCTGGGGCGTGTGCTGGAAAGCGACGAAGAACCGAGCCTTGAAGACGATGCTCCACAAAGCAGTGGCGGGCGGATCAGCAGCGGCCTGGAACAGATTCGACGTCTGGTGCAGGTGGACCAGAAGCCCATCGGCCGCACGCCGCGTTCTAACCTGGCGACCTACACCGGGTTGTTCGATAACGTGCGCAAATTGTTTGCGGCAACGCCGGCGGCCAGGAAGCGTCATTTCGATGCCGGGCAGTTTTCGTTCAACGTCGCCAAGGGCCGTTGCCCCCATTGCGAGGGGGAAGGGTTTGTCAGTGTCGAATTGCTGTTTATGCCCAGCGTGTATGCGCCGTGCCCGACCTGTCATGGGGCGCGTTATAACCCTGAGACGTTGGCGATCAAGTGGCAAGGCTTGAGCATTGCCCAGGTGCTGGGGCTGACGGTGGAGCAGGCAGTCGAGGTGTTTGCCGAGCAGCCCGGGGTGTTGCGTTCGTTGTTGGTATTGCGTGATATCGGCCTGGGGTATTTGCGGTTGGGGCAGCCGGCGACTGAGCTGTCCGGGGGGGAGGCGCAGCGGATCAAGTTGGCGACCGAGCTGCAACGCAATGCCCGGGGCGCCACCTTGTATGTGTTGGATGAGCCGACTACCGGTTTGCATCCACGGGATGTGGACCGTTTGCTTAGCCAGCTTAATCATCTGGTGGACGCGGGGCACACGGTGGTTGTGGTGGAGCATGAGATGCGCGTGGTGGCTCAGAGTGACTGGGTGATTGATATTGGGCCGGGAGCTGGGGATTTGGGGGGTAAGGTGGTGGCTTGTGGTACGCCGCAGAAGGTGGCCAAGAGCAAGGCCAGTCGCACTGCGCCGTTTCTGGCGCGGGAGTTTGGCTAAGCCTTGATCCGGTCAAGATGTGGGAGCTGGCTTGCCTGCGATAGCGGTTTGTCGGTGTACATATCCATTTCTGCGGTAACGGCTTCTATTGGTTCCGCTCTTACAGCGGGTCACTTTTGGCAAACGCCCGGAATGCCGGCCCAGCCAAAAGTAACCAAAAGGTCTGTGCCCCACCACTCGGCACCTCGCTTGGGCTCGGTGTGCCAGAACGTAGGCTTGAATCCGTGGGCCGCCGCGATGGGCCATCCTTGGCCCAGCGCGGCTAACCCGGCGTCCTGCCGGGTTACCCACGGATTCAAGCCTGCGTTCGGCCAGCGTGGTTAACGGGGCGTCTCAGATC
>NZ_CBFHAZ010000153.1:0-10654 GCF_965653655.1 Pseudomonas onubensis
CAGCACACCGTTATCGTCAGCCAGTTTTTGCAGCAGGTCCGGGCTGATGGTCAGGCGGTCGCAACCGGCCAGTTCTTCGATCTGGCTCAAGGTGCGGAAGCTGGCGCCCATGACCACGGTCTCGATTTTATTGGCCTTGTAGTAGTTGTAGATACGCGTCACCGACTGCACGCCTGGGTCTTCGGCACCGGTGTAGTCCAGGCCGGTGTTTTTGCGATACCAGTCGTAGATGCGGCCCACGAACGGCGAGATCAAAAACACCCCGGCATCGGCGCAGGCCTGGGCCTGGGCGAAGGAAAACAGCAGGGTGAGGTTGGTCTGGATGCCGGCTTTTTCCAGGCGCTCGGCGGTGCGGATGCCTTCCCAGGTGGAGGCCAGTTTGATCAGCACGCGGTCGCGGCCGACACCGGCCTGGTCATACAGGGCGATCAACTGGTTGGCCTTGGCCCACAGCGCTTCTTCGTCGAACGACAAACGCGCGTCGACTTCAGTGGAAATACGCCCTGGAATCACCTTGAGAATGCCCGCGCCCACCGACACGGCAAAGTGATCGCAGGCCAGGTCCACATTGCCTTTGGACAGGCTCACGGCATTGCGCAGCAGTTCGGCGTATTCCGGGATGGCGGCGGCCTTGAGCAGCAGCGACGGGTTGGTGGTGGCATCCACCGGGCGCAGGCGGCTGATGGCTTCCAGGTCGCCGGTGTCGCAGACCACGGTGGTAAATTGCTTGAGTTGTTCGAGCTTGGACGTCATGAGCGGCTGTCTCCAAAAAAGGGTTAGTGGTTGAGGGCCTGGGCGGTGTCGAGGTCGGTGATCAGCACGTCGAGGTAACCGCCCTTGAGCGCGCCGCGAATGGCCTGCACCTTGTTCAAGCCGCCAGCCAGGCCGAGCACGCGTTGGATCGAGCGCAACTTGGGCAGCGCCACCGACACTACAAATTCTTCGTCTTCATCCAGTACCGGGTTGCCCTGGGCATCGAAGTAGCGCAGGCAGATATCGCCCACTGCGCCGCGTTCGGCCAGCAGGCGCAGCATGTCTTCGGTGTAGTAGTTGCCGCTGTTGCGTAGCAGTTGCGAGGGTTCCAGGTCGCCAATGCCGACAATCGCCAGGGTGATGCTGTCAAAGCGTTGCAGCACCTCCTTGACCTCTTCCATCTCGACAATACGCTGCTTGCTTTCCACCGATTGCTCGATACTTTGCGACGGCAGCAAAAACGCCGGGCAGTTGAGCAGGGTGGCCAGGCGCTGGGTCAGCAAGGTGGCTTCAAACGCGCCTTTGTTGCCGACGCCACCGAGCAATTGCACCACTTCCTGGGCGCCTTGCTTGCCCGGTTGCGCATGCAGATGGCCGACCATGGCGCGAATGGTGCTGCTCCACGATGAAATGCCGATATGGTCCTGGGGCGACAGGCTGGTCTCCAGGTAATGCGCGGCGGCCGAGCCGATGGCCTGCTTGATGCTTTCGTCGTTGCCCGGTTCGGTGGCTTCCACCACGATCACCTGACGCACGCCGTAGCGGCGCTGCAACTGGGTTTCCAGCTCCAGGTGCAGGCCTTGCAGGCGCATCACGCTGATCTTCACCACGCCTTCCTGCAGCGCCCGGCGCAGGGCGCGGCTGATAAAGGACTGCGAAAGGTCCAGCTGCGCGGAGATTTCGGACTGCTTGAGCCCTTCTTCGTAATAGAGGCTCGCGATCTTGGTGATCAGGCGCTGTTCTTCGATCTGGCTCATGAAGGCCTCAGTTGATGTTTCAATGCCGGTGAGGATACCAAACCCTTACGACATGATCAGGCCGCCGTCGATATTGATTGCCTGGCCCGTCAGGTAAGCCGCGTCATCGGAGGCCAGAAACGCCACCAACCCGGCCACATCCGAGGGTTTGCCGGCGCGGCGCAGGGGGATGTTCTTGACCCATTCGGCCATCAACTCACCTTTGCCATAACGTTTTTCCTCGGTGCTGAGGATCTCGCCCCACACGCGGTCGTTGTAGTCCCACATCTCGCTTTCGATGATGCCGGGGCAGAACGCGTTGACCGTGATGTTATGCCGCGCCAGTTCCAGCGCCAGGCTCTGGGTGATGCCGATCACGCCCATTTTGCTCGCGGCGTAGTGCGGCGTGTAGATAAACCCCTGGCGGCCCTGGCCGGACGAGGTATTGATCAGCCGCCCGCTGCCTTGCTTGACCATGTATTTGGCGGCTTCGCGGCAACCGAGCCACACGCCGGTGGTGTTGACCTGCAGCACCTTGTCGAAGTCGGCGCGGGGCATTTTGTCGTAGTGGTCGATGGTGATGATGCCGGCGTTCTGCACCGATACATCGATGCTGCCAAAGCGTGCGTGGCCTTCGCGGTAAAGCGTTTCGATGTCACTTTCGCAGGTTACATCGATGCCCAGGGCGAGGGTCTCGACCTGGTATTCCTTGGCCAATTGCTCGGCGGTGAAGGTCACGCGCTCGAGGTCGTTGGAGGCCAGCACCAGGTGGGCGCCTTCCTGGGCGAAACGCTCGGCAATCCCGGCGCCGATGCCACGGCAGGCGCCGGTGATGACTACAGTTTTACCGCTGAATCGTTGCGACATGACAGGCTCCAAAAAGAGGTTTACCAGCAGACAAAACCGCCATCGACCAACAAGTCGACGCCGGTGCAGAACGACGACGCCTGGCTGACCAGAAAGATCGCCGGGCCGACCATTTCGTCCACGCTGGCCATGCGGCCCATGGGCGTGGTCTGTTCAAAGATCTTCACCTGGCCGGCAACTTCCGGCCGCGAGTTCATGGGCGTGGCGGTGTAGCCGGGGCTGATGCAATTGACTCGCAGGCCCTTGTCGGCCCATTCCATCGCCAGGCTTTTGCTCAGGTGGATCACGCCGGCCTTGGAGGTGTTGTAGTGCGCCTGTAGCAGGCCACGGTTGACGATGCTGCCGGACATCGAGGCGATATTGACGATGGCGCCTTTGCCCCGCGGCAGCATCACGGCGGCCTGGGCCTGGCAGCTCAAGAAGATGCCGGTGAGGTTGATGTCCAGCGTGGCTTGCCAGCGTTGCAGTTCCAGGTCTTCGGCGGCTTGGGCGTTGGCGATGCCGGCGCAATTGACCGCTACGCTCAGCTCGCCCAGTTCGCTTTCGGTGTGCGCCACGGCGGCGTCGAGGCTGGCGCGGTCGGTGACGGTGCCGCTCAAGGCCAGGGCGCGACGGCCGAGGGTCTGGATGCGCTCGACAGTGCTGGCAATGCCGGGGCTGCCGGGCAGGTCAAAGCAGGCTACGTCGGCGCCAGCTTCGGCCAGGCCCACCGCGATGGCCTGGCCGATGCCGCTGCCGGCGCCGGTCACAAACGCGACTTGGCCGTGAAGACTAAAAAGTTGCATGCATTACTCCATCATTTGAATTCACTGTAGAACCCCTGTGGGAGCGAGCAAGTCGAATCGTCGCACCGCCGCTCCCACATTGGATCTTCATTGCTTGTCAGGCCGTAGCCATTTCCATCACCGAAACCGGCGTGGCCTCGCCGCGCTCCAGAATCCCCATCTGCCGACCCCGGCTCATCACCATCACCCGGTGGGACAACCCCAGCACTTCATCCAAATCCGAACTCACCACAATCACCGCCATGCCCTTGGCCGCCAGGTCTGCGATCACTTCATAAATCGCTGCGCGTGCGCCCACGTCGATGCCGCGTGTGGGTTCATCAAGGATGAACACCTTGGGGTTGCGCGCCAGCCACTTGGCAATGATCACCTTCTGCTGGTTGCCACCGGACAAACTCGAGATCCGCGACTGCGGCGCGCCTTTCACGCCCAGGCGCGCCACCGCCGTGCGCGCAAACTCGCGCAGTGGGGCAGGGAACACCCAGCCGGGCTTGTCGAGCAGGTCGGTGTTGCCATAAATCAGGTTGTCTTCGATGCGATGCTCCACCACCACGCCTTGTTGCTTGCGGTCTTCGGGCACCAGCACCACACCGGCCTGGATCGCTTCGAACGGCGAGCGCAATTGGCGAACTTCGCCATCCAGCTGCATATAGCCCTGAATGTCCTGGGCCGCACCGGCAATGGTGCGTACCAGTTCGGTGCGCCCGGCGCCGACCACTCCGGCAATGCCGAACACCTCACCGGCGCGCACGCTGAAATCAATGTCATGCAGGGCAAACTCACGGCAGCTCAAGCCCTTGACCTGCAACATCACCTGCTCTTTGGGCGCCTGCAACGTCGGGAAAATCCGCTCCAGGCTGCGCCCCACCATCTGCTCCACCAGCTCACGCACCGGCACCTGGGCCGTGGCGTGCAGGGCGATCTGGCGACCGTCGCGCAGCACCAGCACGCGGTCGGCGATGCGCGCGATTTCTTCCAGGCGATGGCTGATATAGATAAACGACACGCCTTCGGCCTTAAGCCGCTCGACCTGCTGAAAGAGCAACTCGGTTTCTTCGCCACCCAAGGCGGCGGTCGGTTCATCCAGGATCAGCAGGCGTGCCTTGAGGGTCAGCGCCTTGGCGATTTCCACCAGTTGCTGCGCCGCCACGCTCAGCCCTTCGACCTTGCGCGATGCCGGCACGTCAAGCCCCAGGCGCTGCAGCTGGATCTGCGCCTGGGCCTCGATGTACTCGCGGTCGACCTTCCCGTGACGCATGGGCAGGCGGCCGACAAAGATGTTCTCGGCAATCGACAATTGCGGCAGCAGGCGGATTTCCTGGTGGATCAAGCCGATCCCTGCGCCCAGCGCCGCACCCGGTGAGGCGGGTGCATAGGCCTGGCCCAGCCAGGTCATGCTGCCGCCGGCTTCGGGTTGCACCAGCCCGGCAATAATCGACGACAAAGTGGATTTGCCCGCGCCGTTCTCGCCGAGCAAGGCCAGTACTTCGCCGGGGCGGATATCCACGTTGACCTGCGACAGCACCTGCACCGGGCCATAGGCCTTGCTGATGTTGCGCAGGCACAGCACCGCATCGGCTGCTGTGTCCAGAGCTGCTGCTTGCATGGCGACCTCCCAGGTTTACGGGTGCTGTTGCAGGAACGGCGCGACGTTGTCTTTGGTGGTCAGCACGGTGGGCAGCAGTTGCTCCTTGGGCACGGCTTTGCCGGCTTTGAGGTCAATCGCCGAGGCCACGGCCAGGCGGCCCATCTTCTGGGTCTGCTGGGTCATGGTGGCATCCAGTACGCCGCTTTCTACGGCCTTGAGCCCGGCCACGTCGCCGTCAAAACCGACCACCACGACCTTGTGGTCGAGGTTGCCGACTTTCACTGCCTGGGCAGCGCCCAAGGCCATGGCGTCGGCGCGGCCGAAGAACACACTGATATTCGGGTCCCGCTGGAGCAGGTCCTGGGCCACGGCGAAGCCTTTGTCCTGGGCCCATTCGGCGGGTTGCTGGGCGACAATCTTGAGGTCCGGGAAGGCTTTCAGGCCCTCTTCGAAGCCTTTGGCGCGGTCGATCTCGGGCGTGGTGCCGAGCTGGCCTTGCAACACGGCAATGCGGCCTTTGCCGTCGGTGATTTTGCCGACGTATTCAGCCAGCGCCTTGGCACCGGCGACGCTGTCGCTGGCAATGAACGTGTCGCCCGGCGCGTCAGGCGCGTTGCGGTCCACGGCGATCACCGGGATGCCCGCAGCCTTGGCGGCTTTCACCGGCACACCGGCGGCAGTGGCACCGGCGGGGATGTAGATCAGCACGTCGATCTGGCGGGTGATCAGGTCTTCAATCTGGCTGACCTGGGTGGAGGAGTTGCCCTGGGCGTCCACGGTGATCACCTTGATGCCCTTGGCCTTGCCCTCGGCTTCCACCGATTGCTTGATCTGGTTGAAGAAATCGGCCTGCAGGTTAGCCACGGCCAGGCCGATGGTCAGGTCCTTGGCCCAGGTGGTGCCGGCGGCGGTAAGCGTTGCGGCAGCCAGAGCAGTAGCGATAAGCAGTTTCTTGGGGCTGAACATGTCGGTGACTCCTGGTTTTATTGTTGGAGGGTGTCAACTGTCGAACAGGTTTAACGGGCAGTGCTGGAACGGCGTCGCAGGGTGTCGATGGTCACGGCGAGGGCGATGACCACGCCGATCACCACTTGTTGAATAAAGGGCGAAACGCCCAGCAGGTTGAGGCCATTGCGCAGCACGCCAATGATCAGCACACCCACCAGGGTGCCGCCGATACTGCCCACGCCGCCGCTGAGGCTGGCGCCGCCGATCACCACGGCGGCGATGGCGTCCAGTTCCAGGCTGAGCCCGGCGCTCGGTTGCGAAGAGTCCAGGCGCGCCGCCAGGGTTACGGCGGCGATACCGGCCAGCGCACCGCTCACGGCGTACACCCACAAGGTAATTGCGCGCACCTTGATGCCCGACAAGCGCGCCACTTCCGGGCTGCCGCCCATGGCGTAAAGGTTGCGGCCACCGGCACGAAAGCGCAGGAACACCCAGGCAATCACCAGCATCACCAGGAACAAGCCGACGGTTGCCGACAGGAAACCAAAGTGCCGCACGGTGGCCAGGCTGGTGAACCAGTCCGGGTAGCCGACGATCTGCCGGCCTTCGGTAAGAATGTTTGCCAGGCCACGGGCCACCGACATCATGGTCAGCGTGGCAATAAACGGCGGCAGCTTGGCATAGGTGATCAGCCCGCCGGACACCAGCCCGGCGAGCATGCCGCTGGCAATCGCGATGGGAATCGCAAAGCCCAGCGGCACCGCCTGGTCCTGATACAACCAGCCGAGCATCATCATCGAGAAGGCCAGCACCGAACCTACCGACAAGTCGATGCCGCCAATGACGATCACCGCCGTCATGCCAATCGCCAGGATGCCCAGCACGGTGACCTGATCGAGAATGTTCAGGCCATTGCGCAAGGAAAAGAAGAATTCGGAGCTGAAGGAGAAGACCAGCACCAGCAGTACGAGGCCGATCAGCGGGCCGCCGATATTACTGGGGAGCAATTTCACCAGCCGCGGGCGGCGGGTCGGCTTGAGATCGGCCGGATGGACAGAGGCTTTGGCGTCCACTTTGTTCTCCTGACTTATTTTTTTTGGAGTTCATTCAGGCGGCTTGAATATTTATGCATGCCTGACTGTTAATTCAGATTCTAGTGACACCGTGTCAAAGTCAAGCGCTTAATTTTTCATGCAGGCGCTTAAAGCGCTGTTCGTATGGGCCGCAAAGCCACGGTTTAGAGTAGCGCGTGGCGGATTTTGGCCGCTGGTCCGAGGGGTTTTCCCAGCTTTTATTTCATTTTTCCGCCGATCACTCACTTGACCTGCTGGCTGATCGGCGTCTAAATAGAAATATATTGTCAGCACTGAATAAATATTCAAATGCGATGCCGGACACTTTCACCCCGCGTGGTCAGCCTCAAAGGAGCCGCTGCATGAATGCCTTCCAGTACGACGCCCACCAGATCAAAGAACAGGCCCGCTTGATCCGGCGCCACGTGATCCGCCTGAATGCCGACTCACCGGCGGGCGGGCATACCGGGGCCGACCTGTCGGAAACCGACATTCTCGCCACCCTGTATTTCCGCATCCTCAACACCGGCCCGGAACGCACCCAAGACCCCGAACGCGATATCTATATCCAGAGCAAAGGCCACGGCGTCGGCGGTTTGTACTGCTGCCTGGCGCAGGCCGGCTATATCCCCACCGATTGGCTGCCGACCTACCAGCACTTCAACTCACACTTGCCCGGCCACCCGGTGCGGCAGAAAACTCCCGGCATCGAGTTGAACACCGGCGCCCTCGGCCACGGCTTGCCGGTGGCGGTGGGGCTGGCGTTGGCGGCGAAGATGTCCGGCAGCAAAAAGCGCATTTATGTGCTGACCGGCGACGGCGAGCTGGCCGAGGGGTCGAACTGGGAAGCGGCGATGGCGGCGGCCAAGTACGGGCTGGATAACCTGTTTGTGATCGTCGACAAAAACAAACTGCAGCTGGCGGGTTTGACTGCCGAGATCATGCCGCTCGACCCGCTGGACGTGAAATGGGCTGCCTTTGGCTTTCGCGTCAGCGAGTGCGACGGCAACGATGTGAGCCAGTTGATCCCGGCGCTGGAAAGCATGCAGAGCCAAACCGGCGCCCCGCAGGTGCTGATCGCCCACACCATAAAAGGCAAGGGCGTGTCCTTTATCGAAGCTCGCCCCGAATGGCACCACCGCGTGCCCAAGGGTGGTGAAATCCACGCAGCATTGGAGGAGTTGAGTCATGGCGAGTGAACATCTGGCGAGCGTCATGGTGGAGGCTTTTATTGCTGCGGTAGAGGCGGGCCTCGATGTGGTACCGGTGGTCAGCGATTCCACCTCCACGGCCAAGATCGGCCCGTTTGTGCAGCGCTTTCCCGAGCGGCTGATTAACGTCGGGATTGCCGAGCAGTCATTGGTCAGCGTGGCGGCGGGCCTGGCGCTCGGCGGCAAGATCGCGGCCACCTGCAATGCCGCGCCGTTTCTGATTTCGCGCGCCAATGAGCAGATCAAGGTCGACGTTTGTTACAACCAGGCCAACGTGAAGATGTTCGGTTTGAACGCGGGCACCAGCTACGGCCCGCTCGCCAGCACCCACCACAGCCTCGACGATATCTCGGTGATGCGCGGCTTCGGCAATGTGCAGATTTTCGCCCCGGCCGATGCCATCGAATGTCGCCAGATCGTCGATTACGCGCTGCGCTATCAAGGCCCGGTGTACATCCGCCTCGACGGCAAAGCCTTGCCGGATGTGCATGGCGCTGACTATCAGTTCCAGCCAGGCCAAGTGGATATCCTGCGCCAGGGCGCGGACGTGAGCATCGTCGCCCTGGGCTCGGTTGTGCATGAAGCGGTGGAGGCGGCGGGATTGCTGGCGGAGCAGGGCATTCAGGCGCAAGTGATCAACCTGTCGTCGATCCGGCCGTTGCAGCGTGAGGTGTTGCTCAACGCCCTGCGCAACACGCGCGCGGTGATCAGCGTGGAGGAGCACAACATTAACGGCGGCGTCGGCAGCCTGGTGGCCGAAGTATTGGCCGAGGCCGGGCTGGGCGTTCCTTTGATCCGCCTGGGCATCGGCGACGGTGAATACGCTGCCGCCGGTGCACGGGAACCGACCCGCGCCTTGCATAACATTGACGCGGCTGGGATTGTGGCGGCAGCCACTCGCTTGCGGTGAACTCAATGACTGACAATAAACCGCTGATCCTGGCGATAGATGAAGGCACCAGCAATGCCAAGGCCGTGCTGGTCAACGAACTCGGGCAAGTGATTGCGCGAGGTTCGCGGCCGTTGAGCATCAGCCATCCGCAGCCTGGGTTCTCCGAGCAGGACCCGCTGCTGATCTGGCAGAACACCCTGGCGGCCATTGATGAATGCCTGGCCCAAGTAGATCGGCCGATCACCGCACTGGCTGTCAGTAACCAGCGCGAATCGGTGGTGGCCTGGGATCGACATACCGGCGAGCCGCTGTCGCCGTGCATCAGTTGGCAATGCCGACGCTCCACGGCGCTGTGCACGCAACTGCATGCGCAGGGCCACGAAGCCGTCATCCTTGAAAAAACCGGCCTGGCCCTGGACCCGATGTTCTCGGCCGGCAAGTTTCGCTGGATTCTCGATAACCTGGACAACGGCCACGCCCGCGCCGCTGCCGGTGAGATCTGCCTGGGTACCGTCGACAGTTGGCTCTTGTGGCAACTCAGCGGCGGCCAGGTATTTGCCACCGACTATTCCAACGCGGCGCGCACGCAACTGTTCAACCTGCACACCTGCGCCTGGGACCCGGTTTTGCTGGACTTGTTCGGCATTCCGCTGGCGGCTTTGGCGCCGATCCAACCCAGCGCCGGTTTTTTCGCCGAGACCGTCGCAGCCGGTGGCTTGCCCGCAGGCATCCCGATCATGTCGATGATCGGCGACTCCCATGCCGCGTTGTACGGGCAGGGCGGGTTTGTGCCGGGGCTGGTCAAGGCTACCCTGGGCACCGGCTCATCCTTGATGACGCCCATGAGCGGCCCGATTGCTTCCACCCATGGCCTCTCAACCACTCTGGCCTGGCATGACGGCACGAAGCCCACGTTCGGCATGGAAGGCAACATCGTGCACACCGGCGCCGCCGTGCAATGGGCCTCGCGGCTGGTGACGGGTGAGTCGCTGGATGCCCTGGCCGAGCAGGCCGCGCAGTTGCCGGACAATGGCGGCGTGTACTTCGTGCCGGCACTGTCCGGGCTGGGCGCGCCGCACTGGAAAGCCGACGCGCACGGGCTTATTTGCGGCCTCACCGAAGCCACTACCGGCGCGCATCTGGTACGTGCCTCGCTGGAGTCCATCGGCTATCAGATTCGTGATGTGTTCGAGGCGATGCAGCAGGATATCGGCAGCCCGCTCAAGGAACTTTGGGTGGACGGTGGCGCCACGCGTAACCGCTGGTTGATGCAGTTTTTGGCCAACCTGCTGCAACGCCCGGTAGTGCGCAGTTTGTCACCGGAAGTCTCGGCACTGGGTGCTGCGCATTTGGCGGGCAGGGCGCTCGGGATTTGGGCCAATGACGAGGCGCTGGCAGCGCTTGAGCGCCAGCGTGAGCGGTTTGAGCCGCAGGCGGATGTGCAGATGTCAGCGCGTTACGCCGACTGGAAAAAAGCCCTGGCCCGCACCCTGCTCTAAAGACCGATCGAGATCAAACTGTGGGAGCGGGCTTGCTCGCGAATGCGGTGGGTCAGTTGATTCATCTGTCACTGATACACCG
>NZ_CBFHAZ010000154.1:0-10531 GCF_965653655.1 Pseudomonas onubensis
GTGTATCAGTGACAGATGAATTGACTGACCCACCGCATTCGCGAGCAAGCCCGCTCCCACATTTAGGCTGCGTTGCATCAGGTAGATAGGCTTTTGCTTCGCACTTGATCTGGCTTTTAATTCAACCAATCAGGTCGGCTTTCAGGCCGCCGTGCTCTGCTTTTGATCTGCTTTTGATCTCGAATCGCCCCGTCAACCACGATGGCCGAACGCAGGCTCGAATCCGTGGGTAACCCGGCAGGACGCCGGGTTACCCACCGTGAGGGCGGCCCCCTAAGCAGCCATCACCGCAGCAACGGATATGTACCCCCCACTAATAGCCATCAACCCAACTGTTTCTCAACCCACTTACCATAGGCATCAATAAACGCCTGCAAAAACGGCCGGGTCTTCTCAGACACCTTACCCGCCTCATCAAACACGCTACCCGCCCCACCCAGGTACGCCTCGGGCTGCTGCATGCAAGGCACATCCAAAAACACCAGCGACTGACGCAAATGATGGTTCGCCCCAAACCCACCAATGGCCCCCGGCGACACGCTGATGATCGCCCCAGGCTTACCGCCATAGACACTTTGCCCATAAGGACGAGACCCAACGTCAATGGCATTCTTCAACGGGGCCGGCACAGAGCGGTTATATTCCGGGGTCACAAACAACACCGCGTCGGATGAGCGTACCTGCTGACGGAAAGTACTGTAGGCTGCGGGCGGCGCGGTACCGTCGATGTCTTCGTTGTAGAGCGGCAAATCGCCAATTTCCACAATGTTCAACTTGAGGTTGGCAGGTGCCAGTTCGGCCAATGCCAACGCGACCTTACGGTTGATCGACTCTTTTCTAAGGCTGCCAACCAGGACGGCAATCGTGTAGACCTTGCTCATTGAGGTTTCCCGACGTCTGACTAAAGGAACTTGTAGTTATAGAGCCTTCGCGACGGCTTCACCAGCGGGTTTTGATACTCCCAACAGCGTTTCCCACAAAGCCACCCGTGTAGGAAGCGTCTGAAAATATCAACGAATAGTATTTTTTTTCAATAGGTAAACTACCCCGCTCCATGACGGTCTACAGAACCGCAAATCGAGTGTTTATCTCCAGAGGTTCTAAACAGATGGCTGCAGTACTTGTCGGACAGTTCCATGCCAGAGACGCGGAAGGACGCGTGTATTCGGTGCATGAGTTCCAGGAATCCAACCCGGCGCAGGACAGCCAGGCTGGCTCGACGCCTACCACCACCTACAAGCTGGCCATTGGCGACCGTGTAGAGAAATTGGAAGGCGATGAATTCAAATTGATCCAGTCGGGGACCATCATCGTCCGCGAATCGCAAACCACCCTCGCTTCATAAGATCGCGCCTTATCGACCTGCTCAGTCCTGGCCATTACTGGCGTTGACTGGGCCGGGTGATCACGGCCGGCGTATCTGCGTCACTTCCACGCCTTGCTCACCGTCCAGTTGCTTGAGCGTCACCAGCAAGCGCCCCCGCTCGCCTTCAACGGCATACAGCGAACGCTTGTAGCCCGGCGTGTCATAGGCGGGATACGCCACAACCTGCCTGACCAGCGCAATCTCCAGCACCGCGCCGACCTGTTCGCTTACCTGTTCCTGGGAACGGATAAACGCCTCAAGAGCATGGTTTTCCGGGAGGTGTTCGTCTTGATTATTGAAGAGATAAGCAGCCACGCAGCCGATGGTCACCACGACCAGCAGTTGTTTGGCCGTTACCCCGAAAAACGTCGAGGGTAGAGGCATGTGAGACCAGACCTGTTGTTGTTTTAAGTGCCGGGTGAGCGGCATTGGTCGTTGATGATCAGATGCGCCATTCTAATCCGCTGGATGGAGAATGCCAGATGAATCAGTTCACCCGGGTGGCAGCCGAAACCACCCGTACCTGTGCTCTTTTTTACCCAACCATTGAAACCCCATCGCGCTGAACATAGACTCCGGCGATGCGTTTACGTCATATCGAAGTCATTCAGGCCATCTTGCAGACCGGACACCCAGGCTTGGCTGCCGAGTGGCTGCAACTCCCCGTGGCCGACGTGGATGCGACCCTCAAGGATGCCGAGCAACAATTGGGGTTCATGTTATTTGCCAGTGTGCGCGGGCGTTTGCAGGCGACGCGGGAAACCCTTGAACTGCAGGCCGAGATCGCCCATCTCTACGAGGCGCTGGAACCGGTTCAACGCCTGGCCAGCCGCCTGAAACACCATCACGCGCCGACCCTGCGTGCGCTGTGCACGCCACCGCTGGCCAATCAACTGTTACCGCAAAGTATTGCGGCACTGCGTCGACGCTTCCAGGACACACCATGCAATCTGTCCAGCCAGCCGACCCGGGAGATTATCAGGAGCCTGTTGCTGCGTGAAGCCGACGTGGGCCTGAGCCTGCATGACCCGCAACACCCGCAAATACAGAGTACCGTGCTGGCCCAGGGCAAGCTGCAATTGCTCGCGCCCCACGGCTGGCTCAAGCCCAGGCAAAAGTACATTGCGTTGCAGGAGCTGGCCGGGCAATCGTTGATCGGTCTTGAAGGCCAAGACCCCCTGAGCCGCCTGTTGGACGCCAAGCTCCAGGCCCTGCGCCCGCTGCCGGTGGTGCAGACGCGGGTGCAGACCTACCAGATGATGCGCAGCATGGTCGAGGCCGGGGAAGGTTTGGCGATTGTCGACCCGTTCACCGCCGTGGGTGCGCAGGGAGCGGGCTTGGATGCCTGCCCGTTATCTCCGCCCATACCTGTAGTCCTTTACGCATTGACGATGAAGGCGTCTGAACCTACGTCAGCGCTGAGCGCGTTGCTGGAGATCGTCGCGCACAACGCCGACGCTCTATTGGTTGGTAATCCCCCCTCTACGTCGGCATCGTAGCGCCTGTCGACCGCCGTTTTCTTAACCCTGCCACCGATATAACTCCTAATAATCGGCTGAGGAACCCTGCCCGAGATTCAGCGCACTCATCGACGAAGACAGCACTACTGCGTGCTTTCTGATGGGCGCTATTTCTCAACCACGGACAGTATTATTCCTATGAACGCCATCCACTCTGTTTCTGCGCAAACACCCCACGCAAACGCTGTCAACCTCCCCCTTCAGCCAAAAGACCCCAGCCCTTTAATCAAGCCCCAGCTTGAAACCACCAACGATGCCCCTTCTGACGAGCCCGACAACCCCGCGGCGCTGAAAAAAGCCTTTGGCGAGCAGCACAACTGGCAAACGCTGACCAACAGCCTGCGTACGCTGCTTGACCAATTGGACAGCGCCTTTCCCGGCGAAAGAACCAACGACCAGCAACGTCTGCTCGAGACCCAACTGGCAACCTACTTGAACACCACCTCAATACCGGTGTGCCCGGATTCCGGCTATTACCAGACACACAACCTGGCCCCCACCAGTGTCGTCAAGTTACACACCTACCTGCGCAACAGTGGGTTGAGCGTCCCCAAGAACCTGGACGAATTGCTGACGCTGTATCGCCTCGCGACAACACAGGTTCAGACGCACCCTCTGGGTAACTTCAGCGGGGCGCTGTCCTGGCCGACGCCCATGCCGGAGCAGGACAAACGTACCCTCATCGACCTGCTGAATACGCCTGACCCCGAGCTGCCCGGGCTGCCATTGACCGACAAAAAAACCGGTGTGCTCGGTTATCTGCTGTCGGCCGCCAACTTGACGAGCAATGACCTGAAAAAATCCAGCAGCGCGGTTGAGGCACTGCTGGGCACGCCAGCGGCCCAGGCACTGGGTCGGGCCATACAATCCAAATTGGGCGGCATTGCGACCCCCAACAGCATTAATGATTACCTGCTGGCGGCCATTCACCTGAGCCTGGACCCCGAGGCCCTCGCCACCCCGGCGCGCAACAGCGTTGCCGGCTTTGACCTGGGGCAGCGACAGTACTGGAACCAACCGCCCGCAACGGTGATCGAGGGATTGAGCCGCCATCTGGTGAAAGAGGGACGCGCCTCTGCAGAATCGGCGCACCTCGCGGCCCGTATGTTGCTGGCACGGAGTTCACCCGTGTACCTGATCAAGGACATTCCCTCCAGCGTCACTTACGGCAGCATCCCCTGGACGCAGCTGGCAATTGCGGCGGCCAAGCTCGAAGCCGAGTCACCGGGGCGCGTCCTCACCATGACCTATCGCGAAGTGCTGGCCGCCGCCGACGGCGTAAACGTCGGCACACCGCTGACTCAACACATCCAGCGCGAGGCTTTGCATAACTGGGGGATGGTCAGTGGCCACCTGCAGGTTGACACGCCGCCCACCGACGCTCAAATGAGTGCTCTACAGCGCGCCTTCATCACTGAACAGCAAGCGTTGCAAGCGACCGCACTGGCGCTGGCAACGCCCATCCCAATGCGTGAAGAGCTGGGCATGGATCTACTCAGGAGCAAGTTTCCGGGCGTTGCAGACGAGGTATTCAGGGCCAGGCACCTGACAAAAGCCTGGTTGAGCGAAGGACGGCCGGGGCGCTTCCCCGGGACGTATTCGATGCTGGATGTGGTCATGCATGGTGACAAAGTCACCAATGACGACAAAGAACATTGGTTGACCAATGACAAACGCATCCCCATCAAAGCATTTTGTGCGCTTTCCGACGCTGGCGAGCTGTCGGTGGCAGAGTCGTTTATCCAGCGCTACAAGCCAGCCATACAGGCGCTGGAACAAGGTCACGCAGGCATGACCCAGCACCTCATCTCTACCTTGGCGCCCGAGGACCGGAAAAACTTCGAATATGGTCAACTCGAGTTTTTCCATACCAACGACTATTTCATCGAGGCGGACCTCTCGACCAAAACCCTGATTAAAAAAGGCCACACCCTGGACGTGAAAATCACCCGTGACGGCCAGGTCAACATTTATCGCATTGATACACATGCGGGAAAAGTTTCAAAACACAATTACCTGGCCCACATTTACTCACCGCCCTACAGCCGGCTCGACATGCGGGACGCCAACACACTGCATAGAACCGTGCAATTCAACCCCTTCAAGGATGAGCACAGCGAGCAGTCCAAGGAAAAACCCGCAACCTCTGAAACCCCGCAAGCGTTCGATTCCGAGCGTACCCGATACATCGCCAAGGTCCTTACCCAACGCCTTGATTTGCACGGTGAAGACCTGCTCAACCATGCACGTGGAACAACCTCTTACGACGAAACTCGCGCCGCCAACAACGCCATTGGCGAATTTTTTCTCAACATGATTCCGTTCAGGTCGGCAATTGTTAATTTCATGCAGGGCAACATCGGCGACGGTTTGCTGGACCTTGGCCTGGATGTGATTGGCCTGGTGACGCTGGGCATCGGCAAGGCCGCCCAAGCGGGCAAAGTAGTGGCCAAGGGGATAGCCGGCGTCAAAGGTGCAGCAAGAACCGCGCGGTTTCTCGGCACTGTCGTGATCGAAGCGCTTAACCCACTGGGTGGCGCGGGGGACTTGCTCAAGGGCATCAGCCGCTGGGCCTGGGCCAAAGGCACGAAGGCCTTCAATGCCCTCAGGGGAGCCACCGGCAGTTACGACCTACTCAAAGCGGCCAGTACGCAGCATGGTTTGGTTGCCATGGGCACCGCCAGGGTCGTGGGTCACGACCTGGAAATGGGGGCGGTGTTTCGCGGCGGTAACTGGTACGCCTTCGATCCGGCCAAAGGACTGCCCTATGGGGCACCGCTGAAAAATTTCCAACCCGACGTCGTGGCTGCGGCCGGGGAACTCAAGGTCCTCAATCAGCCCTCACTGCTGGGATACGAGGTCGTCATCTCATCGGACGTGCTGCAGGTCAAAGGCCTGCAAGCCAATGTTTACGTGGGACCGAACCAAAAAGAATACCTAAAAATCGACGGTAAACTGTATCAGTCCAAAATCAAGGATGGTCAGCGTGTTATCCAGCATCCCAACGCGCCACGCGACGACATAGCGGTCAAAGACCTGGGCAGCGCCGGCTGGGAAGTCTCAGCCACCGCCAAGCGTTTACTGGGAGGTGCGCCCGAAACGTTGCCCGCCTGGAAGCTCGACGATAAAACCTACGTGGTACCGATAGACGACATCAAAATTGGCACCGACGGCGATTATCCCTACGTCCTCAAATACGAGAGCATGAACCATCGCGTCAACTTTGATGGAGAGGTGGGCGCCTGGTACGGCGGCAGAACGACCGCTGACGGCAAACCTGCTTATTTCTGGAGAGGTGCCAAGGGCAAGTGGCAACTGGGGTCGCTTGATGAAATGAACAAAGCCAAAAAGATCGATTCGCACACCTTCAGGTTCATCGAATTAACCACACCTCCCATTATGCAGGCGCCCAAAAATCTCAGGCCAATCCCTAAAGATATTCACTACTTCTGGGCCGGCGGCGACCTGCCCGACAAGCTGGTCAAAAATATGGTGGCCAATGCCGACAAAATGCCGGGCTTCAAATCCATCGTGCATGTCGACGCCGACACCCCGGAGGTATTGCAGGCCATCAAACTCAAGCTGGAGAAAGACGCCCCAGGCATCACGGTCATGAACTTGCATGAAGACGACTTCTTCGCGCAGTTGAAAAACACCGAGCTGTATTCATACTTCCGCCAGGGCCAGGGTAAAAACCTGGCGGCCAGTTCCGATGTGGCGCGCTACCCATTGATGAATAAATACGGCGGCATTTATCTCGATACCGATGACCTGATCAAAGGCGCTGTAGGGCCCAACGGTTTGAAAGCCGATGACGCGGATATCCTGGTCAGTCGGCCGGTCGCTCATGAGTTCAACGATTTCAAACCCTTTGTTAATACCAGCAACTTCGCCACCCAACCGAATAACCCGCTGGTGACTGAAATGATCAGCGAGATGAATCGCCGTTTCTCGGCAAACAAGGCCTACTTTGAGGCCAATCGCCCGATCCTCACCCGGGACGACCTGGGCGGGTACGTAATCACCCCAGACTTTCGAACTTACGAAACCAAAGTGTTTGAAACCGTGGGCCCCCTGATGTTTGACGACGTACTGAAATCCAAACGGCCTGACATTCACGACGCCGTGTTCGATGGGCTAAGCAAGGAAAAATGGTACGTCCATGGCGCCAAGATACCCCACAAGAAAGTCGTCAACGTTGAAGGCAACATGAAAAAATATTACGAGGATAAAGGTATCGTCATGCCTGACGAGCTACGCCAGACCATGCGGGAGACCAAGAAACGCTACCGCGTGTTCGAAGAGCAAGTGCAGATAAAAATCGGTGCCGAACATTCCTGGATCGACTCATGAGTTACGGCCTGAGCGCTGAATATACCCAGCACTCAGGCCTCATCGAGTTCGCTCTTGAACAACCGGTACCAGAATATCGCCACTTCGCGGGTATGCGGGTCAATCCCGCGATAACGCAATTGATCGATCCCGCCCATCACGTACCCGCAGCGCTCATACAGGCGGCAGGCACCCAGGTTGTTGTTCTGGGTTTCAAGCATCATGCCCGGCAGGCTTTTCTTGCGCGCCCAGAACTGCGCCACATCCAGCAAGGCCTTGGCCACGCCATGGCGTCGCGCAGGCAAGGCCACCGCCAGCTCGTCGACATGGGCAAACCCGTTCCAGTTGGTGCTGACCACAACATGCCCCACCGCGCGATCATCCAGGTACGCCATAAAAATCGCACTGTCGGGAACATCGCGGAAACTGGCGAACTCTTGCGGGTCGATGCCATAACATTTGCGGTACGGCAGGATGCGCTCCACCGCCCATTCGTCAACACGCTTGCCCATCTGCGGCACGCCGTAGGCACTGACTTCAAAGCTGAAATCATTGCCCCACACATAAGCGTCAAAGCCTTCGTCGGCGACCCGAACACTGAGCCCCGGGTACTTCGGGTTCACTACAGCTTGCATAAACATCCTTAACCCTTGATGCAATCGACGGCGTAACAACGACCGCTGCCGTCATCTTCGTGTTGCAACCCATGAACATCGGCGACAAAACCTGGGAAACCGCTATCGAACGTGCGGGCAAATGCCAGGTAGTCGATGATCGAGCGCGTCGACTCGGTAAAGCGCTCGCCCGGCATGATCAACGGAATGCCCGGCGGGTACGGCACCAGCATCACGGCTGCGATGCGTCCTGGCAAGGCGTCAATGGAAACGGCTTCGACTTCACCTCTGACCAGATGGTCGTAGGCATCGGCCGGTTTCATCGCAATGTCCGGCAACACCGTGTACATCCGCTTGAGGTGCTTGGCCGTGGCGTTGCTGCGGTAACAACTATGCAACTGGTCGCACAGGTCACGCAAACCCAGGCCTTGATAGCGCGCCGGGCCTTCTTTGAACACCGAGGGCAAACAGCTGGCCAGGCTGGCATTGGCGTCGTAGTTGCGCTTGAACTCCAGCAATTCGGTGAGCAAGGTGCTCCATTTGCCCTTGGTGATGCCCATGGAAAACAACACGAGAAAGGAATACAACCCGGTTTTTTCCACCACCACGCCACGTTCCCAGAGGAATTTACTGACCACCGCAGCGGGAATCCCGCAGTCGCTCAAGGCGCCACCAGCGTTCAGGCCGGGCATCACCAGGGTGACTTTGATCGGGTCCAGCAACACGTAGTCTTCGGCCACATCGCCAAAGCCGTGCCAATCATCCTGCGGGTGCAACAGCCAATCCGCCGTGGCGACCCGGTCGATGCCGGCCACTGACGGCGGCTGCCAGATCGAGAACCACCAGTCCTCAGCGGCAATGTGCTGGCGCAGGTTGGCCAGGGCACGCCGAAAGCTCAGGGCCTCGTCGAACATCTCCTGCAACAGCGAGCGCCCGGCCGGGCCTTCCATCATGGCCGAGGCCACGTCCAGCGAGGCGATGATGCTGTATTGCGGCGACGTGGAGATATGCATCATGAAGGCTTCGTTGAAACGGTCACGATCCAGTTGGCGCGCGCCGCCGTCTTGCACATGGATCATCGAAGCCTGGCTGAAGGCCGCGAGCAATTTGTGCGTCGAGTGGGTGGTGAACACCAGCGGGCTGTCCGGGGTGCGCGACGTGCCCATGCCATAACGCCCGGCGAAAAACTCGTGAAAGGCCGCGTAGGCGTACCAGGCCTCGTCGAAGTGCAACACCTCAATACTGTTGCCCAATTGCTGCTTGATCAGCTCGGCGTTGTAGCACAGGCCGTCGTAGGTGGAGTTAGTGACCACCGCCAGCTTCACTTTCGCCGGCCGGCCACGGGTCAACGGGCTGGCGTCGATTTTGGCGCGGATCGATTCGGGGCTGAATTCGCTTAAGGGGATTGGGCCGATAATCCCCAGTTCGTTGCGCTCCGGGCACAGGTACAGCGGGATGGCGCCGGTCATGATGATCGAATGCAGCACCGACTTGTGGCAGTTGCGATCCACCAACACCAAGTCGTCGCGCGCCACCATGGAATGCCACACGATCTTGTTGGCGGTCGAGGTGCCGTTGATCACAAAGAACGTGTGATCGGCACCAAAGTTGCGCGCCGCACGGGCCTCGGCTTCGGCCAAGGGCCCGGTGTGATCGAGCAGCGAACCCAACTCCGGCACCGAAACGGACAAGTCCGAACGCAGGGTGTTTTCGCCAAAGAACTGGTGGAACGCCTGCCCCACCGGGCTCTTGCGATAAGCCACGCCGCCGCCATGGCCGGGGGTGTGCCAGGAATAGTTGGAGTCGGCGGTGTGCTGTACCAACGCCTTGAAGAACGGCGGCAACAAGCCATCAAGGTAGGCACGTGCGGCACGCGCAACTTGGCGGGCCAAAAACGGCACAGTGTCTTCGAACAGGTACAGAATGCCGCGCAGTTGGTTAAGCTCGCTCATGGCGTCGGCTGGCGCGTTTTCCAGGGTGACCTGCTCGCCCAGGGCGAAGATCGGCAAGTTGGGCGCCCTCACCCGCGCCAGGCGAATCAGCTCGACCATGTTTTGCAGCAGGTGGGTGTTTTCACCAGCGCCTTCGGCGGCAATCAACATGCATGCCAGGCCGTGATGGGTAGAGGCCACTAACCGGCCTTCGGCGTAATCCACCGCGGAAAAAATACTGAAGCCCTCTTGTTCCAACTCCCTGGCGATGCCTCTGACCCGATCACCGGCAACGGTGTCGGCCTTGATGTCGCGGTGCACGATAAGAACAGGGAACTTCAGGTCTTTGTACATGAGTGCTTGGAGTCCTGAGGGCTATGCACTCAGGGTAGAAGCTGGGAGTGGATGTGGCGAATGAAGATTTTACAGAGGACGCAAATCTACTGTGGGAGTTGGTTTGCCTGCGATGGCGGTTTGTCGGAGTACATATCCGTTATTTGGGTAACGGCGGCTATTGGTTCCGCTCTTACAGCCAGCCCTTTCAAGGTCCGTGTTTAAAAGCCGTTTAAAACCATGTTCAAGTTTGTTTATTCAACTTGGCAGCCTTAAGTACCCGAGCTGTTGAGAAATGTTTCTGCGCAGCCTTACCTTCCAGCCACTCCTTGGGTTTGGCGACTTTGGGACCGCGAGGGCTTTTCGCGACGGCCTTGGGGTTGATCAACCTCGCCAGGGCCAACAGCCGTTCTGCCAGCCCCTGCGAGGTTTTTT
>NZ_CBFHAZ010000155.1:0-10454 GCF_965653655.1 Pseudomonas onubensis
GTGTGTCAGTCAATTCATCTGTAACTGACCCACCGCATTCGCGAGCAAGCCCACTCCCACATGGACCGTGCCCACTTTTTATCGATGCCGGCATAGTCATCGTATAACTTCTGCTTGACAGACCCCGAAAACCCCGCAAATATCCCTCGCAATGTTGTACGACAACGTATAACAAATAATAAAAACAACAAAACGAAAGGGAGCTTCACTGTGCCTCAATTCGCCCGTAATTCCTCCTCGCGTCTCGGCCTTATCAGTTTCAGCAGCCTGGCACTCGCCCTGCCCCTTTGTGCCCAGGCAGAGGGTTTTCTCGACGACGCCAAAGCCACGCTCAACCTGCGCAATGCCTACTTCAATCGCAACTTCACCAACCCCACGTACCCACAGGCCAAGGCCGAGGAATGGACGCAGAACTTCATCCTCGATGCCAAATCCGGCTTTACCCAAGGCACCGTGGGCTTCGGGATTGACGTACTGGGCTTGTTTTCGCAGAAGCTCGATGGTGGCAAAGGCACCGGCGGTACCCAGCTGTTGCCGCTCAACGGCGATGGTCGCCCCGCCGACAACTTCGGGCGCTTGGGCGTGGCACTCAAAACCCGGCTGTCGAAGACCGAACTGAAAGTCGGTGAATGGATGCCGGTGCTGCCGATCCTGCGCTCGGACGACGGCCGCTCCTTGCCGCAAACCTTTCGTGGCGGCCAGGTCACCTCCAATGAAATCGCCGGGCTGACGCTCTACGGCGGCCAGTTTCGCGGCAACAGCCCGCGCAACGATGGGAGCATGGAAGACATGTTCATGAACGGCAAAGCCGCGTTCACCTCCGATCGTTTCAACTTCGGCGGCGGCGAATATGCCTTCAACGACAAACGCACCCAAGTGGGCGTGTGGTACGCCGAACTCACCGACATCTACCAGCAGCAGTACCTGAACCTGACCCACAGCCAGCCGGTCGGCGACTGGACGTTTGGCGCCAACCTCGGCTTCTTCAATGGCAAGGAGGACGGCAGCGCGCTGGCCGGCAACCTCGACAACAAAACCTATTCCGCCCTGCTCTCGGCCAAATACAAAGGCAACGCCTTCTATGTGGGCCTGCAAAAACTCACCGGCGACAGCGTGTGGATGCGGGTCAACGGCACCAGCGGCGGCACCCTGGCCAACGATAGCTACAACGCCAGCTACGACAATGCCAAGGAAAAATCCTGGCAGATACGCCATGACTACAACTTCGTGGTGCTCGGCATTCCGGGGCTGACCATGATGAACCGGTATATCAGCGGCAACAACGTGCACACCGGCGCCATCACCGATGGCAAGGAATGGGGCCGCGAATCGGAGCTGGCCTACACGGTGCAGAGCGGCACACTGAAGGATCTGAATGTGCGCTGGCGCAACTCGACCATGCGTCGGGACTTCAGCAACAACGAGTTTGATGAAAATCGGATCTTTGTCAGCTACCCGATCTCGTTGCTCTAGGGCTCGATCTATAAGCAAAAGAAGATCCCTTGTGGGAGCGGCGGTGCGACGATTCGACTTGCTCGCGAATGCGGTGAGTCAGTTACAGATTTATTGGCTGACACACCGCATTCGCGAGCAAGCCCGCTCCCACATTTGATCTGACTTGCCTGCAGGAATGTTGACAACCTCGGGAATCCCTAACACTATTTCCACATAGTCATACGACAACCTACAACAACAATGGAATTCCCATGACCACCACCACGCCTGTCCCCTTCAACCGCCTGCTCCTCACCGGCGCCGCCGGCGGCCTGGGAAAAGTCTTGCGCGAACGCATGCGCCCTTATGCCCAGGTACTGCGCCTGTCGGACATCGCCAACATGGCCCCGGCGGCCGGCGCGTTCGAAGAAGTGCAACCCTGTGACCTGGCCGACAAACAAGCCGTGCACCAGCTGGTGGAGGGCGTCGATGCCATCCTGCATTTCGGCGGTGTGTCGGTAGAGCGCTCTTTCGAAGAAGTGCTGGGCGCCAACATCAGCGGCATTTTCCATATCTACGAAGCTGCCCGTCGCCATGGCGTTAAACGCGTGATCTTCGCCAGCTCCAACCATGTGATCGGCTTTTACAAGCAGGACGAACACATCGACGCCCACTCCCCACGTCGCCCGGACAGCTACTACGGCTTATCCAAATCCTACGGCGAAGACATGGCCAGCTTCTATTTCGACCGCTACGGCATCGAGACCGTGAGCATCCGCATCGGCTCCTCGTTCCCGGAACCGCAGAACCGCCGGATGATGCACACCTGGCTGAGCTTCGATGACCTCACTCAACTGCTTGAGCGTGCGCTGTACACCCCGAATGTGGGCCACACCGTGGTCTACGGCATGTCGGATAACCTCGACACCTGGTGGGACAACCGTTACGCCGCGCACTTGGGTTTTGCCCCCAAGGACAGCTCCGAAGTGTTCCGCGCCAAGGTCGAAACCCAGCCGCCAGTGGCCGCCGATGACCCGGCCGCGGTTTACCAGGGCGGCGCGTTCTGCGCTGCAGGGCCGTTCGGTGACTGAACGCACATCAACCCAAGGGAATGAGTTGCCATGACCGCTGAACTGATCGTCGACGCCCGCAATGCCGTGGGCGAATGCCCGGTGTGGGTGCCGCAGGAAAACGCGCTGTACTGGGTGGACATCCCCAACGGCGGCCTGCAACGCTGGAGCGCCGCCACCGGCCACGTCGCCGCCTGGAAAGCCCCGCAGATGCTCGCCTGTATTGCCCGCACCGACGCGGGCAATTGGGTCGCGGGCATGGAAAGCGGGTTTTTCCAACTCACCCCGCATCACGACGGCAGCCTCGACTCCACGCCCCTGGCGAGCATCGAGCACCCGCGCCCGGACATGCGCCTCAACGATGGCCGCTGCGATCGCCAGGGCCGTTTCTGGGCCGGCAGCATGGTGCTGAACATGGGCCTGAATGCGGCCGAAGGCAGCCTGTACCGCTATGCGTCAGGCGCCGCGCCGCATGCGCAACTGAACGGGTTCATCACCCTCAATGGCCTGGCCTTCAGCCCGGACGGCCGCACGATGTACGCCTCGGATTCACACCCGCTGGTGCAGCAGGTCTGGGCGTTCGATTACGACATCGACACCGGCACGCCATCCAATCGCCGCGTATTTATCGACATGCATCAGTTCCTCGGGCGCCCCGATGGCGCGGCAGTCGACGCCGAGGGTTGCTACTGGATCTGCGCCAACGACGCCGGGCTGGTTCATCGCTTCACCCCGGATGGCCGCCTGGACCGCTCCCTCAGCGTGCCGGTCAAAAAACCCAGCATGTGCGCCTTCGGCGGCAGCCGGCTGGACACTTTGTTCGTCACCTCGATCCGTGATGACCACAGTGAGCAGTCAGTCGCCGGCGGCGTGTTTGCCCTCAACCCCGGCGTCAGCGGATTGCCGGAGCCCACATTCACCCTCTAGCTGCATTGCTGTGCCTTGAATACAACAACAATAAGACAGGAGTGACACCCCATGGACTTCAAACGCACTTTGCTCGCCGCCGCAATCTTCACCCTTAGCACCGCCGCCCACGCGCTGGAAATCAAATTCGCCGACATCCACCCCGCCGGCTACCCCACTGTCGTTGCCGAAGAGAACATGGGCAAGGCCCTGACCAAAGCCAGCAACGGCGAACTGACCTTCAAATACTTCCCGGGCGGTGTGCTGGGTTCCGAAAAAGAAGTGGTCGAACAGGCCCAGGTCGGCGCGGTGCAGATGACCCGCGTCAGCCTCGGCATCGTCGGGCCGGTGGTGCCGGACGTGAACGTGTTCAACTTGCCGTTCGTGTTCCGCGACCAGGCGCATATGCGCAAAATCATCGACGGCGAGATCGGCGATGAAATCCTCGCCAAGATCACCGACTCCGAGTTCGACCTGGTGGCGCTGGCCTGGATGGACGGCGGCACGCGCAACCTCTACACCAAGAAGCCAGTGCGCAAGATCGAAGACCTCAAGGGCATGAAAATTCGCGTACAGGGCAACCCGATCTTCATCGAAGCCTTCAACGCGATGGGCGCCAACGGCATTGCCATGGACACCGGCGAAATTTTCAGCGCCTTGCAGACCGGCGTCATCGACGGAGCAGAAAACAACCCGCCGACGATGCTGGAGCACAACCACTTTCAGAACGCCAAGTTCTACACCCTGACTGAGCACCTGATCCTGCCCGAACCCATCGTGATGTCGAAAATCACCTGGAACAAACTCACGCCCGCCCAGCAAGACCTGGTGAAAAAAGCCGCCAAGGTCGCCCAGGCTGATGAGCGCGCGCTGTGGGACGCCAAGTCCGCCAGCAGCGAGGAAAAGCTCAAGAAGGCTGGCGTCGAGTTCATTACCGTCGACAAAAAATCCTTCTATGACGCCACCGCAGCGGTTCGCGCCAAGTACGGTGCGGCTTACGCCGACATCATCAAACGCATCGACGCGGTCGAGTAATCACCCTTCCCTTTAGTCAGGCCCGGCGCGGTCGGCATCGACGCGCCCGGTTACGGTGAACGCCATGAAGAATTTAGTGCTGCGCATCAACGACCGCATTTACATGACCTGCATCTGGGTCGCCGGCCTCTCGGTGCTCGGGGTCGCGCTGATCATTCCCTGGGGCATCTTCGCCCGCTACATCCTCGGCACCGGCGCAAGCTGGCCGGAGCCCACCGCCATCCTGCTGATGCTGGTGTTCACGTTTGTCGGCGCGGCGGCCAGTTACCGTGCCGGCGCGCATATGTCGGTGGCCGTGGTCACCGACCGCCTGCCACCGCGCCAACGGCAAATTGTCGGCGTTATCACGCAACTGCTGATGGCCACCATCTGCCTGTTCATGACCGTCTGGGGCACCAAGCTGTGCCTGTCCACCTGGAATCAGTTCATGAGTGCGATCCCCACCCTGCGCGTGGGCATCACCTATATGCCGATCCCGATTGGCGGCCTGCTGACGCTGGTATTCGTACTGGAAAAACTCTTGCTCGGTGACCAGAGCCAGCGCCGCGTGGTGCGCTTCGACCTGGTTGAAGAAAACGAAGGGGCTGCCTGATGGACGCATTGATGCTGCTGGGCAGTTTTATCGCCTTGATCCTGATCGGCATGCCGGTGGCCTACGCCCTCGGGCTGTCGGCGCTGATTGGCGCGTGGTGGATCGACATTCCGTTCCAGGCCCTGATGATTCAGGTGGCGGGCGGGGTGAACAAATTTTCGCTGATGGCGATTCCGTTTTTTGTGCTGGCCGGGGCGATTATGGCCGAGGGCGGCATGTCGCGGCGCCTGGTGGCATTTGCCGGGGTACTGGTGGGTTTTGTGCGCGGTGGGCTGTCGTTGGTGAACATCGTGGCGTCGACGTTTTTTGGTGCGATTTCCGGCTCGTCGGTAGCGGATACCGCCTCGGTCGGTTCGGTATTGATCCCGGAAATGGAACGCCGGGGCTACCCGCGCGAGTTCTCCACCGCCGTCACTGTCAGTGGTTCGGTGCAGGCCTTGCTGACGCCGCCCAGCCATAACTCGGTGCTCTACTCCCTGGCGGCCGGCGGCACGGTCTCGATTGCCTCGCTGTTCATGGCCGGCGTGGTGCCTGGGTTGTTGATGAGCGCGTGCCTGATGGTGCTGTGCCTGATCTTCGCGAAAAAACGCAACTACCCCAAGGGTGATGTCATCCCGCTCAAACAAGCGCTGAAGATCGCCGCCGATGCGCTCTGGGGCCTGATGGCCATGGTGATCATCCTGGGCGGCATCCTCTCGGGTATTTTCACCGCCACCGAGTCTGCCGCGATTGCCGTGCTGTGGGCGTTCTTCGTGACCATGTTCATCTACCGCGACTACAAATGGCGCGAGCTGCCCAAGCTGATGCACCGTACGGTGCGCACCATTTCCATCGTGATGATCCTGATCGCCTTTGCCGCCAGCTTCGGCTACATCATGACCCTGATGCAGATCCCGGCAAAAATCACCACGCTGTTCCTGACCCTGTCGGACAACCGCTACGTGATCCTGATGTGCATCAACGTGATGCTGCTGATGCTCGGCACGGTGATGGACATGGCGCCGCTGATTTTGATCCTCACCCCGATTCTACTGCCGGTGGTTCTCGGTATCGGCGTCGACCCGGTGCACTTCGGAATGATCATGCTGGTGAACCTCGGCATCGGCCTGATCACCCCGCCAGTGGGCGCGGTGCTGTTTGTGGGCGCGGCGGTGGGCAAGGTCAGTATCGAGAAAACCGTGGCGGCGCTGCTGCCGTTTTATGCGGTACTGTTCCTGGTATTGATCGCGGTGACCTACATTCCCGCGCTGTCACTTTGGTTGCCGCATCTGGTGCTCTGATGATCGAACTTGAAGACAACCTGACTCAGCTCACCCTGGCCCCGGACGTGGGTGGCAGCATCGTCAACTGGACGGTGCGCGCCACCGGGCAACCACTGTTGCGCCATAGCGACGAACACGCCGTGAATACCGGCTTGCCGGGCAAGCTCGCATGCTACCCGCTGGCGCCGTGGTCCAACCGGGTTGCCCAAGGCGGTTTCGACACCCCTGACGGCTGGCTGGCACTCACGCCCAACAGCCCGCTCGACCCGCTGCCGATTCACGGCTCCGCCTGGCAACAGGCGTGGCAGGTGGTGCGCCAGACGGAGGATGAAGTGGTGCTGGAGGTGGTGTGTGGGACGCCATTTGCCTACCGCGCCGAGCAGCGGTTTCGCTTACGTGGCGGCGAACTGAGTATCGAGTTGCGCGTGACGCACCTGGCCGAAGAAGCCGCGTGGCACGGCCTGGGGTTGCATCCGTATTTGCCGCGTCACCCGGGCACGCGGTTGCAGGCCAGGGCGGATCAGGTGTGGATGAGTGATGCGTCCAAGCTGCCAACCGGGTTGACGGCGGTACCTGCCGAATGGGATTTCACACAGATCAAAGGGCTGCCGCAAGGCCTGGTGGACAATGGGTTTTGCCAGTGGGACGGGCATTGCCGCATCGAACAACCGGAGCTGGGCTATGCCCTGGAGTGCCAGGTCAGCGGCGCCGATTATTACCTGCTGTTCTGCCCGCCGGGGTTGGGGTTCTTTTGCATCGAGCCGGTGAGTCATCCGGTGAATGCGCATCACCTGCCGGGCAGGCCCGGCCTGAAGCTGCTGGAAAAAGGCCAGTCAACTCACCTCAATTTCACCCTGAAATATATTCCAAATGTGGGAGCGGGCTTGCTCGCGAAAGCGGAGTGTCAGTCAATTCATCTGTAACTGACCCACCGCTTTCGCGAGCAAGTCGAATCGTCGCACCGCCGCTCCCACATTTTTGATCCTCGGCGTGTCAAGGCGGGCTGTTTTTGAGGCGCCCCGCCGTGTCGATACTCACTACCACCGACAACCCCGGCCGCAGGCGCTCGCTCTCGGCCTGATCCGGGTCCACCGTAATCCGCACCGGCACCCGCTGGGCGATCTTCACAAAGTTGCCGGTGGCGTTATCTGCCTGCAACAGGCTGAACTCCGAGCCGGTCGCCGGGGAAATATGCTGCACCGTTCCGTGAAACTTGCGGCGGTTGAGCGCGTCCACAGTGAACGTCACCGGCTGGCCGACCTGCACATTGTCCATCTGGGTTTCTTTCATGTTGGCGATCACCCACAACTGTGGCGGCACCAGCGCCATCAACTGCGCGCCGGAGTTGACGTAGGCGCCCAGGCGCACGCCGATCTGCCCCAACTGGCCGTCACGCGGCGCAATGATGCGGGTGTTGGACAGGTCGATACGCGCCAACTCCACGGCCGCATCGGCACTGGCCACTGCCGCTTCCAGGGAGCCACGATTGACGATCACGGTTTGCAGGTCCTGCCGGGCGATTTCCAGGTTGGCCTGGGCCTGGGCCACCGCCGCGATGGTCTGCGCATTCGCGGCGCGGGTCACGTCCAGCTCGCGCTTGGACACCGACCCATCGCTGATCAACTCTTCATTGCGGCGCAAGTCGGCGGTGCTTTTGCGCGCCTGGGCCTGGCTGTCTACCAATGCGGCCTGGCGCAGTTTGATGGTGGCTTCGGCGCTGTTGCGCTGCTGCACCACATTGGCCAAGGAGGCTTTCTGCACCGCCAACTGGGCCAGCGCCTGGTCAAGACGCTGCTTGTAGATGCGGTCATCCAGGCGCACCAGCAGGTCACCGGCCTTGACGTACTGGAAGTCCTGCACCGGCACTTCATACACGTAGCCGCTCAGTTGCGGGCCGATAATCGTCACCTGGCCGCGCACCAGGGCGTTCTCGGTGGTTTCCACCGCACTGCTGAACGGTGGCAATTGCCAGGCATACAGCACGATCAATACCCCGACGATGGCAATCGCGGCAAAACCCAATGACGAGATGATGCGCACCCGCAGCGAACGCGGCTCCGTGACGGTCGAGCCCGGTGGTGGCGTGCCTTCCGGGGTGGAGGCGATGGCGTTGGTGGTAGTGGTGGTGGTTTCGGTCATGAAGTAACGCCGCTGGGTTGAACGGGAGGGGCTGCTGCTTTGGTGGTACTCATCAGCCACAGGCTGCGGGTGAAAATCCACAGCATGGTGAGGATTGCGATGATCGCGATCAGCATGAACACATCGTTGTAGGCCATCACATTCGCCTCGCGCGTGGCAGCCGTGGCCAGGCTGCGAATGCCCATGAGGTTGCGCAGTTCCGGGTCGGCGATCACGCCGCCGTAGGCCGAGCCGCCGCTCTGCACCCGTGCCGCCACGCGTGGGTCCAGCAGGGTCAGGTGTTCGACGATCATGCTGGAGTGGTATTTCTCCCGCACGATCTGGAACGTGCCCAGCAACGCCGCGCCAATCAGGCCGCCGAGGTTCTGGCAGATGCCGAACATCACCGAGAAGCTCACCAGGTTGCGCGGGTTGGTCAATACGTTTTTTGTGCCCAGCACCATGGTTGGCCCCAGGAAGAAGGTGCCGCCAAAGCCTAGCAGGAACTGGCTGATATACAGGTTTTGCGGGCGGGTCAGGTTGCTGGAGAAACTGTCCATCACGGAGCCGGTGGCCATCAGCGCCAGGGAGATGATCAACGGCATCAGCAGGTGCGCCGGGTTGATCGTCAGCGCGCTGACCACCAGCCCGGCAATCGCCCCGGCCAGCATCACCACGTAGAGGGTGTGCATCTGCTGGTAGCTCATGTTCAGCATCTGCATAAAGCCCACCGCGCCGGTGGACTGCTCGGACAGCACCATGCGAATCAGCACCACCGCCAGCGCCAGGCGAATCATCGCCCCGCTGCCGAGCCAGCGCGTCATCAGCATCGGGTTGGCACGGTTATGCTCGATGGCCAGGCCGGCCATGATCAGCACCAGCGAACAGGCCGAGGCCACGCCGATCCAGGGCGCTTCCAGCCACCAGTCGATACGCCCCAACGACAGCACCGCGCAGAGCAATGCCACGCCGCTGGCGAGGATGGCAAAGGTGAGGAAGTCGAGTTTTTCAAAGGTTTTGAAACGGTCGCCGGGCGGCAGTTTGAGCATGAACACGCAGCCCAGGCAGATCAGCGCCATGCCCAGCTCGAACAGGTACAGCCCGCGCCATTCGGCAATTTGCAGCAAGTCTTCGGAGAACAAACGCGCAAGCGGCAGCGCCAACTGCGCGGTGCCCAAGCCCAGCACCAGGGCTTTGAGCCGCCACTTGGCCGGGAACGCCTGAATCATGTAGTACAAACCCAACGAACTCAGCGCCGCACCGACCATGCCGTGAGCGGCCCGTACTGCAATCGCCGAACTCAAGTCGTTGACGAACAAATGGCCGAACGTCACCAGCGCATACAGCACCAGAAACACCTCGGTAAACGCCCGCAGGCCGAACTGCTGGCGAAACTTCACCAGCAGCAGGTTCATGCACACGTTGGTCATCACATAAGCAGCCGGCAACCAGGCCATTTCTGCGGTGGTGGCGCCCAATGCGCCTTGCAGATATTGCAGGTTGGCGATCACCAGCGCGTTGCCGAGCCCGCCGGTAATTGCCACCAGGATCCCCACCAATGCAAACAGCCAGCGCTTGTGCGTAGGGTGCAGTGGCGTCGACGGCGAGCCCGGCAAGCTCGGCCGCTCGTGGGGTTGCCAGGTGTGGGGGGTGTATTTATCCATTGCATGACCTTGATGAGCCGACGTGCAAGGTCGGTGAATCCGTTACTCAGGGACCAGTAAACCTGAGAGGCGTTCATCTTGCCATGTCTCATGGGGGCACGGTCAAAACTGTGGGAACTGGGTTGTCTGTTGTGGCGGTTTGTTGATTTGTCGGTGTACATATCCGTTGCTGCGGTAACGGCGGCTTATGGTTCCGCTCTTACAGCGGGTCACTTTTGCAAGGACGCAAAAGTAACCAAAAGGTCCTCGCCCCACCACTCGGCACCTCGCTGTGGCTCGGTGTGCCCTCACTCCGGCTTGAATCCGTGGGCCGCCGCGATGGGCCATCCTTGGCCCAGCGCGGCTAACCCGGCGTCCTGCCGGGTTACCCACG
>NZ_CBFHAZ010000156.1:0-9977 GCF_965653655.1 Pseudomonas onubensis
CGCGAATGCGGTGGGTCAGTCAATTCATCTGTTTCTGACACACCGCATTCGCGAGCAAGCCCGCTCCCACACTTAAACCGCGTTGCATCAGGTAGATAGGCTTTGCTTCGCACTTGATCTGGCTCTTGCTTCAACCACTCAGGTCGGCTTTCAGGCCGCCGTGCTGTAGATCTTGATCTTGATCTGAAACGCCCCGTTAACCACGATGGCCCAAGCGAGGTGCCGAGTGGTGGGGCGAGGACCTTTTGGTTACTTTTGACTGGGCCGGCATTCCGGTCCTTGCAAAAGTGACCCGCTGTAAGAGCGGAACCCTACTCAGCCGTGACCGCAGCAACGGATAAACACTCACCCCATCTGAATAAAGTACTGACAAATCAACCGATCTTCACGTAAACACTGCTCATTGGCCGGCATCCCCGTAGCCTCGGAAAAGAACGCCGCCATCGCCCGGCACACACACTGCTCTTCACGCACCACGCTGCCCACCGGGCAGGCGAAGTTGCGCACCATCACGCCACCTTCCTGAGGCACCGCTTCAGTACTGGCACCCAAGGCGTCGGCCGCCGCCATGGCCGCCCGCAGGCCGCTGTCGAATGTCGCAGGGTTGGCCAGCCCGGCACGTTGCGCCAATTGGCGGCCAGTCTGCTCCAGCACATCGCCCAACTCATCGACGTCGTAGCGATCTTTGAGCGTGGCCAGCAATTGCGTGAGCAAAACCTGGTAGGCCGTCGAAGTGACGTCTTCACTGCCCGGCGCAGCCTCGAACACCACCGGCGGCTTGCCGACCGTATTAGGCGGGCGGATTTTGCTGCGGCGCACCAACCCCTCGGACTCCAATTGCTTGAGCTGCACGATCACCGCGTTACGGGTGACGGCCAGGTGCTCGCAAAGCTGTACCACGGTCAGTGGCTCGCGCTGGAGAAGGTGCAGGATGTCACTTTTGGTGCTCACGAGTGGCCAGGTTCACGGGTAGTTCGGGGGCTTGAGTATAACGCCCAAAAGCCTGGATCCAAGCGGAAAAACAATAATGACAAAATATATTGTCATTATTGTTGTTAGGTGATTAGAATCCGCCAAAATCACCCAGCTGTCCTCCACCCAACCGTAGGTCCACCGATGAAAACAGCCCAGCGTTTATTGATTGCGCTCCCTCTCACCTTCACGTTGATGGGCAGCGCCATTGCGCAAGACCAGCCTCAGCCATCCACGCGGCAATAAGCGACCTATAACAAGAGGGAAATCCTGATGAGTCTGATACCGAACAATTCACTGATCACCGCCACCCCGGAAGAGGGGCGCGAGTTAGCCATCAAGATGGCGCGGCTGGTGATCAAGGCTACGCAACCGGACGAAGCGGTGCGTGGGCGTTTACGCGACGTGTACGCCAATGACGCAGCGATGCTGATCAGCATCGGCCACGTAGTGGCGACGGAGTTTGCGACTATCGCAGCGGCTAACAAATACTGGAACCCATAACGCGAGCGGGCGGCCAATGCGAGGCGTTGGCTGCCTTTGCGCATGGGTGAAACTCACCAGTCACGATCAGGTTAAAAAGTCATAAAAGGACACGTAAAATCGGGCAAAGTCTTGAAAATCCTGAGATTGTCCGACAATCCAGAGCATGAAAAACTCTTCATAAACGCTCCGCTCGAACGTTGGTAGTTTCCCCAGCGCTGCCCAATAATTCGAGTCCTAATAATGAATAACAAAACTCTTAAAAGCGCCTTGGCGCTCTCCATTTCGCTCGCCTCCACACAACTGCTCGCCGGTGGTTTCGCACTCAACGAGCAAAGTATCAGCTCAATGGGTACAGGCTACGCCGGGCGTTCTTCCTCGGCCGACGACGCCAGCACGGTGTTCGGCAACCCGGCCGGCATGTCGCGCATCAAGCACAATGAAGTCAGCATCGGCGCGACTTACCTGGATGCCAAAACCAACATCAAGGACGCCAGCTCCTCACAAGGCGGCGCCGACAACCCTGGCACCAATAAAGGCGACATGGTCCCCGGCATTGCCGTGCCGATGGGTTACCTGGTGACGCCGATTGATGAACACTGGGCCTTTGGCCTTGGGGTCTACGCGCCGTTCGGCCTGGTGACCGACTATGAACACGGCTTCCAGGGCAATGGTTTTGGTAACAAGAGCAAGGTTCAGGTACTCACCGTGCAGCCGACGGTCAGCTATGCGTTCAACGACAAGGTCTCGGTAGGTTTCGGCCCGACCTTCAACAAAATCACCGGCGAGCTGGACTCCAAAGTCCCGGCGTTTGGCTTGGGCACCGAGACGGCCAAGATCAAAGGTGACGACACCGCGATGGGCTTCAACGCCGGCATTCTGGTGCAGGCGCTGGACAGCACTCGCGTCGGCGTCACTTACCACTCGCAAGTGGTCTATCACCTGAGCGGCCATACCAACGCCTCGGGTGTGCTCTCGGATTTGCTCGACGGCGGGGCGCAGAAGTATGACGCCAAGCTGAACGTCACTACGCCGTCGTCCGTGGACTTCTCGGTTACGCACCAACTCACCGACGCCCTGACCCTCTACGTGGGCAGCACCTACACGCGCTGGAGCCAGTTGAAGAAAATCACGGTCAACAACTCTGGCGTTTCGGACATTACCGCTGAGCTGGCCGGCCTGAACTCCATCACCGAAGAGCAGCATTGGCACGATACCTGGTCCCATGCGATCGGCCTGTCATACCAGCTCAACAAACAACTGGTGCTGCGTACCGGCTTCTCGGTGGACCAGACGCCGACCAACAACACCGACCGTTCGGTGCGCATTCCGACGGGCGACCGCACCGTCTTCAGCCTCGGTGCCGGCTGGACGCCTGTGGATAACCTGACCTTTGACGTGGCCTATTCCTACCTGAAGGAAGAGCCCATCAAGGTGCGCGACAACAATCCTCAGTTGGCGCTGACCTACGACGCCAAGTATGAAAACAGTGCCAATGGTTTTGGTGGTTCGGTGACTTACCGCTTCTGACCTGTGGATAACGGCAAAGGGCCGGTTTTTTGGCGTGGTCCTTTGCCGTAAGTTTTGACCTCAATGCTGTCAATCGCGGCGTGTCTTGGTTAGATTGAAGGCTAATCAGCTTTTAGGACACGGACTGTCATGACTACGCTAACGCCGATCATCGCGACCAATCCCCTCATTCTTCGCGCCGCCACGACCTCACCGCCGGCAGCGCTTGCGAACACCCTCGACGTCTCACCGGCCCGGCCGTCTTCCGTGGTCAGCCTCGGAAATCCCGTGGCCGACGTTATCGATCTCTATTCCAAAAACGGGCAGCTCCCCGGCCGCGAAACCGTGTGGGCCTGGGAAAACGATAATCAGGACGCAGTCACCCAGGCGATCAGCCAACGCTTCGGTTCAATCTCCACGGCCAGCCGTTACAGCGGCCTCGGTGCTGCGTTGGTGGATCAGTTCACCGGGGGCGGCGGGGCGGGGATTTCACAATCGGTGCTCAACACCACGGCAGAGCGTGCCGGTGATACGGGCGGGATCAAGGCCGACCAGGCGGTGTTGCACAGCAAGGCCGACAACCAAATCAGCCTCAGCATCAAGACCGCCAGCGGTAAGACGGTGACGTTCAGCCTGTTCACTCAGAAAGACGGCTTGGGCGTGCAGGCCACCGTCGACGGCGGCGATTTGACCGCGGATGAACTCAAAGCCGTCGGCCAATTGGGGACGGCGTTCCAGGCTTCGGTCGATGGGTTGACCGCCGTACCGCCGAAACTCGACCTGAGCAAACTGACCCAGTTCGACACCAGCGCGTTGGCGTCGGTGGACCTCAACGCCAAAGTCAAAACCCAGGGGGGCGAGGACATGAGCCTGGCGTTCCACGCCGACAGCCAAAGCCGCACCACACGTATGAGTGGCCCGGCCGGCGACGTCGACCTGTCTGTGGACCTGAAAAACCGCGCAATCCTGGGTGACTCCAAACAGCAGGCCAATGCGATGAAAACCTACCTCGCCCAGTTCGACCGGGTGCAACAGCGCGGTAGTGCCAATGCTGATTTGATGGCGATGTTCAAGGATGCGTTCAGCGCCATGAACAGCAACTATCCCCAAGGCGCTGGCGCAACGAATGCATTGAGCAACAACCCGACCGACAAAGGTTTGCTGACAGGGCTGGCGGACTTCAAGGCTTCGATCAAGCAGGCCGTCGGTGCGTCCAACGCAATGCGTCCTACGGAAGTCGACAGCTTCTCCTACACCGTGTCGCAGAAGACCCAGGTCAATGGCCGCAGCAGCGCGGACCGCAGCGTGACCCAGAACCAGCAGTCGGTGCTGTCGGCAAACTTCCACAAAAGCCTCAGCGGTGGCGAGCCACCGGTGTTGGATGGCACCCGCGAATCGCAGAACTACCTGTATGTGCAAGTGCAGGACAAGGCCAGCAGCACCGCGAGCTTCTCCTATAAGGATGGCCAACTGGCGAGTGCTTCTGTGTCGCAGTCGGCGGTGCAGAACACCCGGACCCAGAAGTACGAGATGGCCCAGTTGGTGTCAGACACGGTGGTGCCGAAAGAAGGCTCGTCCAAACGCGACTACCTGGCGTTGCTGGAGCACGCAGCCCAGGAGGTTAAAAAGTCCAAGGACGCGCTGGAGCAATCAACCTTGAAGGACGCCCTGGCGGCCATGCAGGATTCGGTGCTGCTAAAGGACTATCCCGCTGTACTGATGCGCTGAGGTTGCGCGCCATGAAAGCGGGAAGGCTCATCACGGGGCCTTCCCGTTTTTTTTGCCCGACAGGCGTGCGCCTGGATGCCAGATTAGGCTTTTGAATCGATTCGATATTCTGTAGCCTTGCGCAGCTTTACCCGTGCTTGATGAACACAATCACTTCGTCCGGCGGCGCCCGAAGGGCTCCAGAGCCGGTGGTACACTCGACTTTCGCGCTTACTGCGCTTGCAGGTCTTGCGAATATGACGCAAATTTCCGAACGCCTACTGGTTCAAGCCCACCTCGACGCCAAGCAGCCCAAGGCGCTGAGCGCCGACGAAGAGGCGAGCCTGCGCAGCGCCATCGCCGCCGAGCTCAAGGCTCAGGACGCGGTGCTGGTGGCCCACTTCTATTGCGACCCGGTGATTCAGGCCCTGGCCGAAGAAACCGGTGGCTGTGTCTCCGACTCCCTGGAAATGGCCCGCTTTGGCGCTGCCCACCCGGCCAAGACCGTGTTGGTCGCCGGCGTGCGTTTCATGGGCGAGACCGCCAAAATCCTTACTCCCGAAAAACGCATCCTCATGCCCACCCTGGAAGCTACCTGCTCCCTGGATCTTGGCTGCCCGGTGGATGAGTTTTCGGCATTCTGCGACCAGCACCCGGAGCGCACGGTGGTGGTGTACGCCAACACTTCGGCGGCGGTCAAAGCGCGTGCCGACTGGGTGGTTACCTCCAGCTGCGCGCTGGAAATCGTCGAAAGCCTGATGGACAACGGCGAGACCATTATCTGGGGGCCGGACAAGCACCTGGGCACTTACATTCAGCGCCAGACCGGTGCAGATATGTTGCTGTGGGACGGCGCGTGCATCGTCCACGAAGAGTTCAAGTCCAAGCAGCTTGAAGACATGAAGGCGCTGTACCCGGACGCCGCGATCCTGGTGCACCCGGAGTCGCCGACGGCGGTGATTGAATTGGCTGACGCGGTGGGTTCCACCAGCCAACTGATTGCCGCAGCCCAGCGCTTGCCGAACAAGACCTTTATCGTGGCCACCGATCGCGGCATCTTCTACAAGATGCAGCAGTTGTGCCCGGATAAAGTCTTTGTTGAGGCACCGACCGCCGGCAACGGCGCGGCCTGCCGCAGTTGCGCGCATTGCCCGTGGATGGCGATGAATACGCTGGAACGCACGCTGCAGTGTTTGCGTGAGGGCAGTAATGAGATCTTCGTCGAGCCCTCGGTGATCCCGCACGCCGTGCGCCCGCTCAAGCGCATGCTGGATTTCACCCAGGCTGCGCGCCTCAAGCTGGCTGGCAACGCCTGATCCAAGGCGCACCCGGTCAAAAATGTGGGAGCGGGCTTGCTCGCGAATGCGTTGGGTCAGTCACCAAATGTATCGACTGACACACCGCATTCGCGAGCAAGTCGAATCGTCGCACCGCCGCTCCCACATTTGGATCTTCACTCTTTCAGCGGTTACTTTTTCTGCTTGGGGATCCGCACCAGCTGCGTATCCGAGTAGATGTCATGCCAGCTGCGCTTGCGCTTATCAAACAGCGACCAGACAAACCCCAGCCCCACGCATAACCACGACGCAATCGCCACCACGAACCGCAGCAGCGCCTGCCACAGGCTGATGCGCGAGCCGTCGGCGTTCTGCACGCGCACGCCCCACACCTGCATACCCAGCGTCTGCCCCGAGTGGGTCCAGAACTTGGCGAAGAAACCAAACAGCACAAAAAACAGAATCGTCGACAGCAGCGGGTCGCCGTCCAGTGCGCCGGACTCGGTGAGTGTGCGCATCCTGGCTTCGCCGATAAACGCCATCCACACCAGCTTGTAGATAAACGCGGTGACGATCAGCAGCGCGGTGCACAACAGGAAGTCATAGAACATCGCTGCCAGACGACGGCCCAGGCCAACGGCGGGGAATTCGCCTTGGGGGCTCAACAAAGGTTTGGGCATGGCCGTCTCTCTTGAGAAAAAAGCCATTTTACGAGCAAACGCACATAAAAAAGCCCCTGATGTCACCATCAGGGGCTTTTTGTCGCAGTAAGGATCAGCCTTCTGCTTGTACTTCGTCAGCCTGCATGCCTTTCTGGCCTTGCACGGCAAGGAAGGTGACTTTCTGGCCTTCTTTGAGGCTCTTGAAGCCGTTGCCCTGAATAGCGCGGAAATGCACGAACAGATCCGGACCGCTTTCTGGAGTGATAAAACCAAACCCTTTCTCGTCGTTGAACCACTTGACGGTACCGCTCTGACGATCAGCCATTTTCTTCTTTCCTTTGACGCTAAAAATTAATGACAGCCCCTTTCACATGAAAGAGTACTGGGCTGGGTTGCAGGAAAGTAAGAGACGTCGAACGGGTTGTAGCAAACTTATAGCTACTGCCCAGGTCCAGGTTCCAAGCGACCCATGCAAACACAGTGGCTAAACTCTACGTCAACTAATACAGAAAAAACAAGCCCCGCAAACCCCCAGGTTTTGCTCGGCCATATGACACTTCGTTGACTAAAAGTGGATCCCACATATTCGATAGCGTTGCTCACTTGTTATAGGCTGGCGCCTAGTAAAAAGACTATCGTCAATGCACTAATTTATGGCGGTTGCGTTACAAATTAGTGCGCGTTAACGCAACCGCGTTACTTATTGGAACAGTCAATCAACCACGGTAGTAACGTTGCGGTACAAATGGCATTTTACTTACACGTAATGGCACCTTTTTCCCACGTACCAACGCAGACACTTCGGTGTCCAGTGTGACAAATGCGCTGTCCAGGTAACCCATGGCCAGCGGGCCGCCCAAGGTCGGGCCAAAGCCGCCGCTGCACACGCTGCCGATCACCGTGCCATGCTCATCGACGATTTCTGCGCCTTCACGCACCGGGGTGCGTTCCTGTGGCAACAGGCCCACGCGCTTGCGGCTTACACCGGCTTGCTGCTGGGTGAAGATGCGGTCGGCGCCGGGGAAGCCACCGGCACGTGCGCCATCGGCACGCCGGGCCTTGGAGATCGCCCACAGCAGGCTGGCTTCAATCGGGGTGGTCTCGGTGTTCATGTCATGGCCGTAGAGGCACAGGCCGGCTTCCAGGCGCAGGGAATCGCGGGCGCCCAGGCCGATGGCTTGAACTTCGGTTTCGGCCAGCAGGCTGCGCGCCAGGCTCTCGGCATTGGCCGCCGGTACGGAAATCTCAAAACCGTCTTCGCCGGTGTAGCCCGAGCGGCTCACGTAGCAGTCCACGCCCAGCAGGCGCAGGGTGGCGAACTGCATGAAGGTTATCTTGGCCACTTCAGGCGCCAGGCGTGCCAGCACTTTCACCGCTGCCGGGCCTTGCAGAGCCAGCAGGGCGCGCTCTTCGAACAGCGGCTCGATGCTGCACTGCTCGCCAATGTGTTTGCGCAGGTGGGCCAGGTCCTGATCCTTGCAGGCCGCGTTGACCACCAGGAACAGTTCGTCGTTGCCCAGGTTGGCCACCATCAAGTCGTCGAGGATGCCGCCCTGGTCATTGGTGAACATGGCGTAGCGCTGCATGCCGACTGGCAGGTCGATGATGTCGACCGGCACCAGGGTTTCCAGGGCCTTGGCGGCGTTGGCGCCGGTCAGGCGGATCTGGCCCATGTGGGACACGTCGAACAGCCCGGCTTGATCACGGGTGTGCAGGTGTTCCTTCATTACGCCCAGCGGATATTGCACCGGCATGTCGTAGCCGGCGAAGGGCACCATGCGCGCGCCCAGCTCGATGTGCAGCGCGTGCAATGGGGTTTTCAACAGGGTTTCGGTGGACATGTTCAGCTCCTGAAAAACGTGCGGACGCGCTTGTAGGCGTCAGCACTCGATAATGTTGACGGCCAAACCGCCACGGGCGGTTTCCTTGTATTTGCTTTTCATATCGGCGCCAGTCTGGCGCATGGTGCGGATGACTTTATCCAGCGAGACGAAGTGCTGCCCGTCGCCGCGCAAGGCCATGCGCACCGCATTGATCGCCTTGACCGAGCCCATGGCATTGCGCTCGATGCACGGCACCTGCACCAGCCCGCCAATCGGGTCGCAGGTCAGGCCGAGGTTGTGTTCCATGCCGATTTCGGCGGCGTTTTCCACTTGGGACACGCTGCCGCCCAACACTTCACACAAGGCGCCCGCAGCCATGGAGCAGGCCACGCCGACCTCGCCCTGGCAGCCGACTTCGGCGCCGGAAATCGAGGCGTTTTCCTTGTACAAAATACCGATGGCGGCGGCGGTGAGCAGAAAGCGCACCACGCCGTCCTCGTTCGCGCCGGGGATAAAGCGCATGTAGTAATGCAACACCGCCGGCACAATCCCGGCCGCACCGTTGGTGGGCGCGGTGACCACGCGCCCGCCGTTGGCGTTTTCTTCGTTGACCGCCAGCGCATACAGGTTGACCCAATCGAGCACCGACAACGGGTCGCGCAATGCCGATTCGGGGTTCTTGCACAGCTGCCGATGCAGCGCCGCTGCACGGCGCTTGACCTTCAAGCCGCCGGGCAAGATGCCTTCGTTGCGACAACCGGCATCCACGCAGTCCTGCATCACCTGCCAGATATTCAGCAAACCGGCGCGAGTCTCCGCCTCCGGGCGCCAGGCACTTTCATTGGTGAGCATCACCTGGCTGATGGACAGCCCGTAAGTAGCGCAATGGCCAAGCAAGTCCTTGGCATGTTTGAAAGGGAAGGTCAGCGGCGTGGTGTCTTCGACAATCCGGTCAGCGCCGGCAGCGTCTTCATCCACCACAAACCCACCGCCGACCGAGTAATACTCGCGGCTGCGGATCTGGATACCGGCGGCGTCGAAGGCACGAAAAATCATGCCGTTGGGGTGGTAGGCGAGAGGCTTGCGAATCATCGCCAGGTGCTCTTTCTCGTTGAACGCAATGCTGTGTTCGCCGAGCAGGTTCAAGCGACCGTCCCCGCGCATTTGCGCAAGGCGTGCGGCGACGGTTTCGGTATTCACGGTGTCCGGGTGTTCGCCTTCCAGGCCCAGCAACACGGCCTTGTCGCTGCCGTGGCCTTTGCCGGTGGCGCCCAGTGAGCCATAGAGTTCCACCTTGATGCCGGTGGTGGCGCTCAGCAGGTTGTCGCGCTTGAGGCCCTCGACGAATCGAGCGGCGGCGCGCATCGGGCCGACGGTGTGGGAGCTGGAGGGGCCGATGCCAATCTTGAACAGGTCGAACACGCTAAGGGACATGGTTGTTCTCCGGTTTCTTATTATTTTGGAAGACTTGCTCGGTTCAAATGTGGGAGCGGGCTTGCTCGCGAATGCGGTGGTTCAGTCACCAGATGTATCAACTGATACAC
>NZ_CBFHAZ010000157.1:0-9928 GCF_965653655.1 Pseudomonas onubensis
TAAACCGGCAGGGATGCCGGTTTAGCCGCGCTGGGCCAAGGATGGCCCATCGCGGCGGCCCCCCAAATCACTGGCGGATTGCGGGCATGCCGAGCCATAGCGAGGCACCGAGTGTTGGGGCGAAGACCTTTTGGTTACTTTTGGTTGGGCCGGCATTCCGGTCTTTCCAAAAGTGACCCGCTGTAAGAGCGGAACCCTAAGCCGCCGTTACCGCAGCAACGGATATGTACACCGCCCTACCCAGCCCATAAACCCGCTGTCACAGGCAGCCCCCCCCACATTTGAATGCGTTCAGCTTCCAGGATCAAGCCAGATTAACGCCGCCAGCTGTTTTCAATCACCGCAACAAGGAACCCGATGCCCCAAACCCCCACTCATTGATTTGGCCTGCGATTCCTGAGAACACCCTATGCCATTAGCCCCTCCTGGCGCCCGGTTCCGTGCAGATCCGGCGCTGTTCAACACCCCCAACTCCGCCCATCGAGTACCGACAAATCAGGTATTGGTGCCTCAGACCAGCCAACACGGGGGTTATACGACGCGCGTGTCGAACCAGGAAATGGACATGCTGCTCGCAGCCAACCGGGCGATTTCCGACACCTGGCAAGTGTTGAACAAAGGCTCGGGCAACCAGGAAAAACACCTGCGCAGCACCGGCGGTGACTCGTTCAAACGCACGGCACTGGTCCACGAACGGCGTGATCACTTGGGCAATGACTGGGCGGGCATTGGCCGTGTGGCGGCGCGCTTCCAGGCGGGTAACTGCGCAGAGATGGCCGCTGTGTGTGCCCTGCTCGGCGCCAGCTCGCCGCTGAATCAGCCGGTGTCGGTGGTGTATTCGCCGGAACTTGACCACACCGTTGCCGAGTTCGGTGACCGCCGCGCCACCAACAATACCGTGATCGCCGACCCCTGGCCCGAGTTCGGGCGGGCCATGCGCAAGGCGGATTTCTTCCTGATCGACCGCCACCCCGCCGTGTTGCAAACGCTGCAGCCCTACGATTACCAACCGCTGGAACGCAAGCGGTTGCTCTACGACAACAAAGTGTCCCAGGAGCGTGTCGACTATGAGTTCGGCAAGCTCTACCCCGCGTATCCAAAGGGTGGCGAAGCGCTGGTCAACACGATCCTCAACGAACAACCGGTGTACAGCCAGGAACACTCGGCCAAGCACCTGGGCATGCAATACGAGGCATACGACAGCCAACGCAACACCCGCCGAACGGACCTCAACCTCACCCAATACGAGTTCAAGCAACGCCTGGTCCAGTTGGGCCTGCACCCAGTCACCGGTCAACCCACGCCTGGCAATCGTCGCCCACCCACCTCTGCGCCATGAATACACGGAGTTTCCATGTCCATAACCCCAAGCAGTTTCCCGCTGACTGGCAGCCCCGCGCTGTACAACACCGATAACCCGCACCATCGCGTGCCGATCAACCAGGTACTCGCCGACTCCACCGACGCCATCCTCGGTCGGCACCAGGTCACCGTGCAGCGCGTCTCCAAAAGGGAAATGAAAGCACTCACGGTGGGGAACCAGGCGATCGATGACACCTGGCGGATCTTGAATAAAGGCTCGGGCAACCAGCAACGGCATATCGTGCGCACCAACGGCGACTCCTTCAAACGCACGGGCCTGGCACAGACAGAGTTCAAACAAATGGGGCGTGACGGCTGGGACCGTGCGCGCATCGCCGCCCGCTTCCAGGCAGGTAACTGCTCGGAAATGGCCTCGGTCTGCGCCGCCCTCTGCGCCACCTCGGGCCTGAACAAGCCGGTTTCAGTGCTGTACTCGACCCAGCGCGACCACGCCGTGACCGAAATAGGCGACCACCGCATGCCCGAAGGCAGCGTGATCGTCGACGCCTGGCCAGACTTTGGACGCGCTATGCGCCGGCAGGATTTCGCCCTGATCGACCAGCACCCCATGCTGTTGAACCACTTTGAACCGCGTCAAGACCCGGGTTTACGCAACCGCTTGCTGTACGACGCGAAGGCGAGCCAGGCCGAGGTCGACCACAACTTCAGACTCATCGCCCCGAAAATGCCCTCCGACGGCGACAAGCTGGTCAAGCACGCCTTGAACCAAGGTGGGGTTTACGCCCAACGCCACACCGCAAAAAACCTGGGCATGCATTACCAATACAAAAGCAGCAAGGGCGAGTCGCAGTACCTGGACCTCAACCTTTCGCAGGCACAATTCAAGGAACGCCTGATCCAGTTGGGGCTCGACCCCAAGACCGGCAAAGTCCCGAGCAAATCACTGTTTGCGCCCTTGATGCGCGCCATTGGCACTGCCCGCGCACGCACGCCGTCCGTCAGCGCCGCCGCGCCCGTCATCGTGTCCTGGGAGGCTCCGGCTGTGCGCCCACGCCATGCCTCAACCGCAGCCGCAGAACGCCCGCACGCCCCGCACGAAGAACGGCGCCGTGCGCCCTCGGCAGAGCCGCGCAGCCGGGCCACCGCCGACACCCGTGCGCCGCGCGCAGAACGCCATCGCTCGGCCTCGGTTGACCCACGCGGACGTGCCCCGGCGCCTGCGTCACGCGCGCCGCGGGAAAGCCGTCGCGAGCCAGAAATAGACGCACGGGGCCGACGCACCGCCGAAGCCCCGCGCACCTCTCGTTCTGAGCGTCACCGCGAGCCTTCGGCGGATGTCCGGTCGCGGCCAGCCGAAAGCTCACGCGCCCACCGCCACACCTCGCACGACCGCCACCCGATGATGACACCGGCCAGACGCGAGCGCGCCGATACGTTCATTGCCACGCTCAATCGCCGACCTGTGGGTTAACCCACACACGTTGGCTCCCACACCCAAAAACGGAGTGACTTTATGGCCTTAACCACGCAACTTCTTCCATTGGCCGGTAGCCCGAGTCTTACAACACCGGCGACCCCAACCACCGTGTGCCAATTCACAAAGTGCTCACCCACTCCGCTATCGCGTCCGTGAGCACCCGGCATCGGGACAGTGTAAAAAACGTTTCCCACCGGGAGATGGATGCGCTGCTGGTGGCCAACCAGGCGATCGACGACACCTGGCAAATCCTTAATCGCGGCTCTGCCAACCAGCAGCGGCACCTGCTCAGCACCGAGGCGGATTCGTTCAAGCGTACGATGTTGCTGCGCGCCGAAAATGAACAGCATGGCAACGGCCCGGCCGACGCTGCACGCACCGCCGCGCGTTTTGCCGCTGGCAACTGTGGGGAAATGGCGGCCGTATGCGCCCTGCTCGCCACCAGTACGGGGATCAACCAACCCGTCTCGTTGCTCAGTTCAACGGTGCACGACCATGCCGTCGCAGAAATCGGTGACCATCGCATCACCGATAAAACCATCATCGTCGATGCCTGGCCGGAATTCGGCCGCGCCATCCGCAGGAAAGACTTCACCCTGCTGGGTGAGCGCCCGAACATTCAGCACACCTACGCGCCGCAGCCCGCACAACCGCAGGAGCGCATGCGGTTGCTGTATGACAACAAAGTGTCCCAGAAGCAGATCGACACCGACTTCGCCACGCTTTATCCGAGGATGCCCAAGGACGGTAAAAAACTGCTGCAGGAACTGCAGCGCACCGCGCCCGGCTATGCGCAGCAACACGGGGCGAAAAACCTGAACGTGCGTTACCAGGGTGAAAACAGCCAGGGGATTTTCCGCCAGGTTGACCTTAACCTCACGCAAGCGCAGTTCAAGCAACGCATGATCCAGTTGGGGCTGGACCCGAAAAGCGGTAAGCCAACCCCCGGCAACCGTCGCCCCCATAACTCGCCGATGGATGCCATGAAACGGGCCATTGGCAAGGTGCGCGCACGCACGGCCTCCATGAGTGCCGCCACGCCGCCCCCGATCACAGTGCCCTGGACTGCGCCGCCGCGCCCAATGGCCGACGGCACGCGTTGGGCCGCGGAACCGCTACCACGTCCGTTCATCCCACCCATGCCCGCGGATTTTGCGCGGCCGGTCATTCCACCCATGACCGCGGAATTTTCACGCCCGGTCATCCCGCCCATGACGACGGAGTATGTGCGCCCGCGCTACACCTCGATGACGACCGCCGACAGTGCACGCCGTCCTGCGCAACCACGAGTCCGTGCCCCGTCAGTCGACCCCCGCGGTCGTACCGCCGCCACCGACATGCGAATGCCTCGGGAAGAACGTCGGCGTGCGCCCTCGGCGGACCCGCGTCCCCGACCGTCCACGGCCACTGCAGCCAGGGGCCGTGACGACTATCGCAGCGCAGTGCGGGCGCCGGCCGAGACTGCTCGCCATGCCTCGCGTGAGGGGCATCGCATGGCCACGGCGGCCCGGCGAGAGCATGCCGACTCATTTATCCTGACCATGCGCCGCTTCCCTACGCGTGATGACGGCTACTGATCGGCACTGAGCAAAAAGCCACTCATCGAGTGGCTTTTTTTGCCCTCCGGCCCCTTCAGAGCCTCGGCGACGGGCGCTTGGCGCCACGCGGCAATCCGGCGCCGGCACGCGGGCCAGCGGGGCTCGTTGGTTCCTGCGGCCTTGCCAGCCACCCTGCGGTCTTTTGTGCCTGCTCCACGTAGCGCTCAAACAAGCGCTTCATCCCGTGGGTGTCGAGCATCAGGAAAGGCTGGCGGGTCCACACAATGATCTTCTTCTGCTCCACAATCGCGCCCGTCAGAATCGGCGGGTGCTCCAACCCCAGCAGGTTGGTCTGCAGGAGGATTGCCAGGGTTTGCGGATCGTCGAAACGCTCGGCGCAAATCGGCAGCAAACAACTGACGGTGAGAAAGTCGGGGGGCGATTCGCGCAGCTCAACCTTCAGGCCGCCTTCCAGGGTCATGACATAGTCGGGGCTTTCCTCCAGCCCACTGGCGTCGATTTTCATCAGTTGGAAAACCGGCTGCAGGATTTGTTTCAAGCGGCTTTGCATGGGGCAGGCTCCTGGGTTGCGACAACGGCCTGTAACGGCATATTTCGATAGGCAGTGAGTGGTTAAAGGACCGGTTGGGTTCCCGCTTTCCAGGGCTGCTCCCTTACTGGCATACCTTTCAAGGCCCAGACGACCTCTTGGCCCTCGCCCCCTTGCGCGCCGCAGATGCAATTGCAGAATAATCAATCTGCATATAATCAAATATTTTAATAATTAACATATAACCAAAAAGAACTTCACAGCCGGTTTTTATGGGCATAACGTAAACCTCTCACCGACCCCTTCTCCAGGCGGAGGTAGCCAAACCCTCATTCGATCTGCCTGGAGCCTGCATCCCATGGTTTTTGTTTCCCCCTTCAAACGCCTGCTCCTGGGCACCGCCCTGGCCCTCGGCCTGATCAGCACTGCAAACGCCGCCGACCTGCAACCGCTGCGCGTGGCCAACCAGAAATCCACGATCAAGGCGTTGCTGGAAGCCTCGGGCGAAACCAAAAACGTGCCCTATCAAATCCAGTGGTCGGAGTTCCCTTCCGCCTCGCCGCTGGGCGAAGCCCTGAACGCCGGCGCCGTCGATATTGGCGCCCTCGGCGATGCGCCGTATGTGTTCGCCTTGGGCGCCGGTGCCGCGCTCAAGGTGGTCAGCATCATCCACGCCGAAGGGCGTAACACCACTGCCCTGGTGGTGCCCAAGGACTCGCCGATCAAGACGGCCGCCGACCTCAAGGGCAAGAAAATCGTCACCGGGCGCGGCTCCATCGGGCACTACCTGGCGATCAGGGCCCTGGCCAGCGCGGGCCTGACGACCAAGGATGTGCAATTCATTTTTCTGCTGCCCGCCGAATCCCGGCTGGTACTCGATAACGGCACCGTCGATGCCTGGGCGACATGGGACCCCTACACCACGGTGGTCACCTCACAAAGCCACGCCCGGGTTCTGGTCAGCGGTAAGGCGTTACTGAGCAACCACCTGTATTTCGCCGCCACCAGCCAGGCTATCGCCAACAAACGCCCGCAACTGGATGACTTCGTGGCCCGCGTCGACCGTGCCTATGCCTGGGCCAACAAACACCCGGATGAATACGCCGCTGCCCAAGCCAAAATTACCGGCCTGCCCTTGGCGGTGCACCTGGAGGTTGCCAAAGACACGCAACTGAACCCCGTAGTGATTGACGACAGCGTGATCAAGGGCCTGCAGGCGACCGCCGACACCTATCAGCAAGAAGGCCTGCTGCCCAAGCGCATCGACGTGTCCCAGGGTTTCGACACGAGTTTTAACGCCGAACGTTTTCCCACTTCCCAAGCATCGCGCTAAGCAAGGAGCCGCACATGAGCACGCCACGTCATCTGAAACTGGGCGCTATGGTCCACGGTGTCGGTCACGGCTGGGGCGAATGGCGCCATCCGCAGGCGCAACCGAATGCCAGTACCCACTTTGGCTTCTATAAGCAGCAGACCGAGCTGGCCGAAGCGGCCAAGTTCGACTTCGTGTTTATCGCCGACAGCCTGCACATTCACGCCAAATCCAGCCCGCACTACCTCAACCGTTTCGAGCCGCTGACCATTCTCTCGGCCCTCGCCGCGCTGACCAGCCATATCGGCCTGGTCGCCACCGTGACCGTCAGCTACACCGAGCCCTACCAGGTGGCGCGCCAGTTCGCATCCCTGGACCATATCAGCGGCGGCCGCGCCGGTTGGAACGTGGTCACCTCCTGGCTGAGCGGCACCGCCGACAACTTCGGCAAGGCCGAGCACCCGCCCCACGCCGTGCGCTATCGCATCGCCAAGGAACACTTGAACGTGGTCAAGGGCCTGTGGGATTCCTGGGAGGACGACGCCTTTGCCTACAACAAGCAGAGCGGCGAGTTTTTCAGCCCCGACAAGCTGCATGCGCTGAACCACAAGGGCGAGTTTTTCTCGGTCAAAGGCCCGCTGAACATCGCCCGCTCGCGTCAGGGCCAGCCGGTGATTTTTCAGGCGGGCACCTCTGAAGATGGGCGCAACTTTGCCGCTGAGCATTCCGATGCGATTTTTGTGCATGTGGAGACGCTCGAAGAAGGCAAGGCTTACTCGGCTGATTTAAAAAGCCGCGCCAAGGGTTTTGGCCGTGATGCGGGCAGCCTGGCGATTTTGCCGGGCATCCGCCCGATTGTCGGGCGCGATGCCGCCGAGGTGGAAAGCCGCTATCAGCAGGCCGTGGACCTGGTCACCGTCGAAGATGCAATTGTGGCGCTGGGCCGCCCCTTCAACGACCACGACTTCAGCCAGTACCCGCTGGACGCACCGTTCCCGGAGCTTGGCGACCTGGGCAGCAACAGCCAGAAAGGCGGTTCGGACCGTATCAAGCAACTGGCTCGGGACGAAGGCCTGACCCTGCGCGAAGTGGCCTTGCGTTTTTCGCGGCCCAAGCGCGATTTTGTCGGCACGCCGGAGCAGGTCGCCGATGCGATTCAAACCTGGTTCGAGTCCGGCGCCAGCGATGGCTTCATCATCAACTCGGTACTGCCCGATGGCTTGCAGTACTTCACCGAACTGGTGGTGCCGGTGCTGCAACAGCGCGGGCTGTTTCGCAGCGAGTACAGCGGCCAGACCTTGCGCGATAACCTGGGGCTGGAGGTGCCGAGCAATCGGTACAGCGAAGTTGAAGCACCCCTTAAAGCACGGGCTTAAACACGATCCCCTGTGGGAGCGGGCTTGCTCGCGAATGCGGTGAGTCAGTCAATTCACCTGTCAATGCCCCACCGCATTCGCGAGCAAGTCGAATCGTCGCACCGCCGCTCCCACATTTTTGACCGAGTACAGACTTATGACTCAACCGTCTTTACGCTCAGTGGAAGTCGCGCAATTCGACGCCCTGCTCGAACGCCTCAGCGCCGAGCTGGCCAGCACTGCGCACCTGTATGACCAAAGTGGGGCCTTCCCCCACGCCAACTTCACGCTGTTGCATGCACATGGCCTGGTCGCCCTCACTGTGCCCAAGGCCCTGGGCGGTGGCGGCGCAAGCTTGCCGCAGGCGCGCAAGGCCATCAGCGCGATTGCCAAGGGCGAGCCGTCTACCGCGCTGATTCTGGTGATGCAGTACCTGCAACACACACGCCTGCAAGACAGCAAAACCTGGCCGCAGCACCTGCGCGTGCAAGTCGCCGAAGACGCCGTGCGCAACGGTGCGTTGATCAACGCCCTGCGCGTAGAACCCGACCTCGGTACCCCAGCCCGTGGCGGGCTGCCGGCAACCACGGCGGTGCGCACCGCCGAAGGCTGGCGCATCAGCGGCCGCAAGATTTACTCCACCGGCAGCCATGGCCTGAGCTGGTTCAGCGTGTGGGCACGCAGTGATGATGCGGACCCGCTGGCAGGCGCCTGGCTGGTGCCGAAAAACAGCTCCGGTGTGAGCATCATCGACACCTGGGACCACCTGGGCATGCGCGCCACCTGCAGCCATGAAGTGGTGTTCGATAACGTCCTGGTGCCGCTGGACCATGCCGTCAGCGTCAGCCCCTGGAGCGCACCACAACCGGAGCTGGATGGCGACGGGTTCCTGTGGATGGCAGTGCTGCTGTCGTCGGTGTACGACGCCGTGGCCCAGGCCGCGCGGGACTGGTTGGTGAACTGGCTGGAAGAACGCAAGCCGTCCAACCTAGGCGCCGCGCTGTCGAGCTTGCCGCGTTTTCAGGAAACCGTCGGCCATATCGACACCCTGCTGTTTGCCAACCGCAGCCTGCTCGATGCTGCCGCCCAAGGCCACACGCCAGCCGCCAATGCGGCGCAGCTTAAATACCTGGTGACCGGCAATGCGATCCGCGCCGTGGAGCTGGCCGTCGAAGCCTCGGGCAACCCAGGCCTGTCGCGCCATAGCCCGCTGCAACGGCATTACCGCGACGTGCTGTGCAGCCGCGTGCATACGCCACAGAACGACGCGGTGCTGCAAGGTGTGGGCAAAGCGGTGTTCGCGCAACGTGCGCAACAATGAATAAGGAACGCTTATGAGTCAGGTGATTATCGCCAGCCAGCTGGACGAAGATTACAACCAGGTATTGCGCGAACGCCTTGCCTCGGTCCACCCCCAGGCCCAGGTCATCGGCGTGCCGGCCGGTGTGCCCAGCGACCTGCCGCCCCAGGCCAATATCCTGCTGCTGCGCCCGATCAATGTGCGCGGCTACACCGCGCCCGATACTCCGCCGCCGGGCTGGCCGTATGGCGCGCAGTGGGTGCATCTGGTGTCGTCGGGCATCGACTTCTACCCGCAGTGGCTGTTCAACGGCCCGCCAGTGACCACCTCACGGGGCAGCGCGGCCGATAACCTTGCCGAGTTCGCCCTGGCGGCGATCTTTGCGGCGGCCAAGCATTTGCCGGATATATGGGTGAAAGATGCCCAATGGAACTTCACCGCGTTGCGCCCGCTTAAGGGCAGCACATTGGGCATTCTCGGCTTTGGTGCGATCGGCAAGAGCCTGGCACAAAAAGCCCAGGCTTTGGGGATCAACGTGGTTGCGCTGCGCCAGAGCCAGGCGCCCTTTGAGGTGGACCATGTTGAGGCCGCCAAGGACATCCACGACCTGTTCGCCCGCGCCGACCACCTGGTGCTGGCGGCGCCGCTCACTGAGGCCACGCGGCATATTGTCGACCGTGACGTGCTCGGCAGCGCCAAGCCGGGATTGCACCTGATCAACATTGCCCGCGGTGGCTTGCTGGATCAGGAAGCGCTGCTGGAAGCCTTGGATAACGGTCAGATCGGCCTGGCCTCGCTGGATGTGACCGAGCCGGAACCACTGCCGCCGGGGCACCCGTTGTACAGCCATGCGCGGGTGCGGTTGTCGCCGCATACCTCGGCGATTTCGACCAACAGCCAGCAGGAGATTGCCGATACGTTCCTGGCGAATCTGCAGCGGTATGTGCAGGGTTCGACGTTGGCCAATCTTGTCAATCGCTGAGCCGGACACTCATCAAAAATGTGGGAGCGGGCTTGCTCGCGAATGCGGTGGGACAGCCAACACATGAATTGACTGATACACCGCATTCGCG
>NZ_CBFHAZ010000158.1:0-9475 GCF_965653655.1 Pseudomonas onubensis
AGCGCAGTGTCAGTCGAGATCTTAGGTGACTGAACCACCGCATTCGCGAGCAAGCCCGCTCCCACATTTGCTTTTGTGTGGAGCTTTAAATCAGCGGCGGTCGGCTACTACGCCAATCAACACCAGCACCACCACCAATACCGGCGCCAGGCTGTAGTTATTGAACTGGCTCAGCCCCCGCACAATCCATGGCGTGGCATACAGCAACGCCGCGCCGCTGCCGATCATGCATACCAGCGCCATCAACGGTACGCGCAATGCTCCGGCGATGCCGCCCAAGCGGCCTTCGATCCAGCCTTTGATATCCGCGCCAAACAACACCAGCAAACAGCCGACAAGGGCCAGGGAGATTTCCGACAGGTTGCTACGGCTCCAGCGGGACACGGTGGCGAGCAGGTCGAGTACCAAATCCATGTGATTTCCTTAGAGCGATCAGCTCAAAAACTTCTGCAACAGGTCATTGAGAAACAGTTGCCCACGGTCGGTGGCCGCCAGGCGTGACGGTTCGACCTGCATTAAGCCACTTTGTTCTGCCTCCCGACGGCCTTCGTCGAGGCTGGCCAGGTCGAGGCCGGTGCGTTCGGCGTACAGCCTGGATTCGACGCCCTCGGTGAGCCGTAAGGCGTTCATCAGGAACTCGAATGGCAGTTCTTCATTGGTGAGCTCTTTTGCTCCGGCCTGGAAGCTTTTTGCCGGGTTGAGGTAGTCCTTGGGGGCCCGGGTTTTCCAGGTGCGTACGATGCGCCCGTCCGGGTGGCTGAGCTTGCCGTGGGCACCGGCGCCGATGCCGATAAAGTCGCCGAAGCTCCAGTAGTTCAGATTGTGTCGCGCCGGGCGGCCCGGCTGGGCATAGGCCGACACTTCATATTGCGCGTAACCGTGTTCGGCCAGCAGCGCCTGGCCGGCTTCCTGAATATCCCACAGCGTGTCGTCTTCCGGCAGCGCGGGCGGCTGGTTCCAGAATACGGTGTTGGGTTCCAGTGTCAGCTGATACCAGGACAGGTGCGTTGGCTTCAGTGCGATGGCCTGGCGCAAGTCGCTCAGCGCATCGTCCAGCGACTGATCGGGCAAGCCGTGCATCAGGTCCAGGTTGAAGTTATCGAACCCGGCCTGGCGGGCCATACCAGCGGCGCGCACAGCCTCATCGCCATTATGGATGCGGCCCAACGCCTCAAGCTTTTGCTGCTGGAAGCTCTGGATGCCAATGGACAGGCGATTGATCCCCAACTTGCGGTACGCCACGAACTTCTCTTGTTCGAAGGTGCCGGGGTTGGCTTCCAGGGTAATTTCGATGTCGTCGGCAAACGGGATACGGGCTTGCACGCCTTTGAGCAGGCGCCCCAGCGCGGCGGCGCTGAACAGGCTGGGCGTACCACCGCCGAAGAAAATCGAGCTTAGTTCACGGCCGTAAACCGCATGCAGGTCTTGATCAAGGTCGGCGAGCAAGGCGCCCACGTACTCTTCTTCCGGCAGCACTTTGCTGGCGGTGTGGGAGTTGAAGTCGCAATAAGGGCATTTGCGCACGCACCACGGAATGTGGATGTACAGCGCCAGGGGCGGCAGCACCGGCAATGCCGCTCGAGGCGTTTGCGCGCCGCCGTGGATCAGCGGCTGCGCAGAGGTGTTCTGGGTCATTTCAGGCTCAGGCGTTGGCGCAGCAAATCCATTGCGCGGGCGCGGTGGCTGATCTGGTTCTTGTCGGCCGGGCTCAGTTCGGCGCTGGAGACATTGCGCTCCGGCACCCAGAACAGCGGGTCATAGCCAAAGCCATGCTCGCCACTGGCAGCATGCAGGATGCGCCCGTGCCACAGGCCTTCGCACAGAATCGGTAACGGGTCATCAGCGTGGCGAACCAGCGCCAGCACACAGACGAACTGTGCACCACGTTCGGCGTCCGGCACATCCTTGAGGGCGTCCAGCAGCTTGGCGTTGTTGGCCGCATCGCCTTTGCCATCGGCATACCGCGCCGAGTAGATGCCCGGCGCGCCGCCGAGGAAATCCACGGCCAGGCCCGAGTCGTCCGCCAGCGCCGGCAGGCCGGAGATGCGTGCGGCATTGCGGGCCTTGAGGATGGCGTTTTCAACAAATGACAGGCCGGTTTCTTCCGGCTCGACCTGGCTGAACTCGCCGATCGAGCGCAGTTGCACGGAGTCGCCGAGCATGGCCTGGAGTTCTTTGAGTTTGCCGGCGTTATGGCTGGCGAGTACGAGCTGTGTCAGGTTCATTTGGTGCCCGGAAAGAGTTCTTGGCTGAACTGGAAACCATGGGCGTTGCCGCCGGTTTCAACGTTGATAGTAAACGTCCGTAATTCTTGCTGTGTTACCGAGTAGGGGGCCAGGTATGAAATTCCGTTTTTTTCAGTGATCTGCTTAAACGTCAGCACTTCGCTCTTGCCAAGGGAGTCCTTGATTGTGCCGGTCACTTGCGCGGCCACTGGCGTGACGCCTTTGACCACAGACACATTGATCAGGCCCTTTTCGTTGCTGCGCACGATACCGGCCTCTTGGGCGGTTTCCGGCTGCAAGAAGCTTGAGGTGAAGGTGTTGTAGTGCACAGTGATATCGCCAAATTTTTTCTCGCGATTACTGTCGATAGCGTCCGCCGCCATGGCGTTGACGCCCAGGCACGCGGTGAGCAGAAAAATAGCCAAACGACTCATGTTCGTCCTCCTTGAAAATGGTTAGACGGCAATCTTGTGGTCGGTCAGGCCAGGGCTGCTGACCCGGTAGATACCAATTTCGCCCAACAGGTTGGGCCATAGTTTACTCGCCCAGCCGTGGCGGTGCTGTTGATCGACGGCAAGGCGGTTGATCACCTTGGCCTCACGCTCGCCGCACAGGGCTTCGAAGTCTTCGAAGGTGCAGAAGTGGATGTTCGGCGTGTTGTACCAGGTGTATGGCAGGAAGTCCGAGACCGGCATGCGACCCTTGGTCGCCAGGTACCAGCGACAGCGCCAGTGGCCGAAGTTGGGGAAGGTAATGATGCACTGGCGGCCCACGCGCAGCATCTCGTCGAGGATGCGGTCCGGGTAATGCACCGCTTGCAGGGCTTGGGTCATCACCACGATATCGAAACTGTTGCTGGCAAAGTTACCCAGGCCCTTGTCCAGGTCCTGCTCGATCACGTTGATGCCCTTGGCCACGCACTGGGCGATGTTGTCCGGGTCGTTTTCCAGGCCATAACCGGTGACTTGCTTGTTGTCGCGCAGCCAGCTCAGCAGTTCGCCATCACCGCAGCCAAGGTCGAGCACGCGGCTGCCGGCGGGGATCCAGTCTTGGATGATTTCCAGGTCGGCTCTCATGGCGTTCTCACAAAGTTATGCGGTTCATGTAGTTGCTGAAAGCCTGCAAGTAACGCGGGATCGGAATCAGGAAGGCGTCATGGCCTTGCGGAGCATCGATCTCCAGGTAGCAGACGTCTTTGCGCGCGGCCATCAAGGCGTCCACCAGCTCACGGGAGCGCGCCGGCGAGAAACGCCAGTCGGTGGTGAACGACATCACGCAGAACTTGGCCGTGGCGTGCTCGAAGGTTTTCGCCAGGTCGTCGTCGTGGTTGGCGGCCGGGTCGAAGTAGTCCAGCGCCTTGGTCATCAGCAGGTAGGTGTTGGCGTCAAAACGCCCGGAAAACTCCTCGCCCTGATAACGCAGGTAGCTTTCGACCTGGAACTCGACACTGTGGAAGTCGTAGTTGAGCTTTTCGCTCTTGAGCCCACGGCCGAATTTCTCGCCCATGGAGTCATCGGACAGATAAGTGATATGCCCGACCATCCGCGCCAGCATCAAGCCGCGCTTGGGGATCACGCCCGCTTCCTGGAACGAGCCGCCGTGGAACTCGGGGTCGGTGAGGATGGCCTGGCGTGCCACTTCGTTGAAGGCGATGTTCTGCGCCGATAGTTTTGGCGCCGAGGCAATGGCCAGGCAATGGCGCACGCGATCCGGGTAGGAGATGGTCCATTGCAGCGCCTGCATACCGCCCAGGCTGCCGCCGATCACGGCGGCCCATTGGTTGATGCCCAGCAAGTCGGCAAGGCGTGCCTGGCTGTGCACCCAGTCTTCCACGGTCAGCACCGGGAAGTCGGCGCCGAACGGTTTGCCGGTTTCCGGGTTGAGGCTGCTCGGGCCGGTAGAACCGTTGCAGCCGCCGAGGTTGTTCAGGCTGACCACAAAGAATTTGTTGGTGTCGATGGGCTTGCCGGGGCCGATGCAGCTGTCCCACCAGCCGGGCTTGCGCTCGTCGGCAGTGTGAAAACCAGCGGCGTGATGATGCCCGGACAGGGCGTGGCAGATCAGCACGGCGTTGCTCGCCGTGGCGTTCAACTGGCCGTAGGTTTCATGGATCAGGTCGTAGGCAGGCAGCGAACGACCGCAGGCCAGGGCCAGCGGTTCGCTGAAGTGCGCCACTTGGGGCGCGACCAGTCCAACAGAATCGGGGGGGAAGGCAGCTGGCATCGACCCTGCTCTCGTTTAAATGAGGCGTAAGTCTAAAGAGCGGTGACCCCAGCGGCAAGCAAACCCTGAGCCAGATGATCGTTCCCACGCTCCGCGTGGGAATGCAGCCAGTGATGCTCCGCGTCGCACCCTACAGGAGGGGACGCAGAGCGTCCCAAGAGGTATTCCCACGCAGAGCGTGGGAACGATCGTGCGGTCAGATCAGGCCAAACAGCTCTTTAGGCATGAACGCGTAGTACGCCAGGCGCGGAATCACCCAGCTTTGCAGCAGCTGGATTGCAATAAACGCGAAGATCGGCGAAATATCCAGGCCGCCCAGGTTCGGGATCAGGCGACGGAACGGCGCCAGCACCGGCTCGGTGATCTGGGCCACCAACTCGGCGCCCGGGCTACGGCTGCCAGGTGCGACCCACGACAGAATCACGCTGATGATCATCGACCAGAAAATGATCTTCAAAAACAGCGAGAAGATCCCGATCAAACCCCATGGCAACAGCAGCACGGTGAACGCCTGGTAGCCGTTGAGCATCAGGATCACCACAAACAACAGGATTTGCAGCAACAGCGCCAGCACCAGCGAGGACATGTCCAGGCCGAACATGCTCGGCACTACCCGGCGCAGTGGCTTGAGCAGCGGCTGGGTGGCCTTGACCACGAACTGGCACAGCGGGTTGTAGAAGTTCGCCCGCACCAGTTGCAGGATAAAACGCATCAGCACGATCAGCAGGTACAGGCTGCCCAGGGTCTGGATGATGAAAATGGCAGCGTCATTGATTCCGAGCATGTTTGATTACCTTGGTAAGGGATGACTATTTGCCCAGTTGCTCAGCCATCTCGGCTGAACGGTGTGCCGCGGCACCCAGTGCTTTTTCCACCAGGGCTTCAAAGCCCCCGGCCTGGAATGATTCGATCGCAGCCTGCGTGGTGCCACCTGGCGAGGTCACGCGACGGCGCAACTCGGCGGCGTCCACATCGCTTTCTACCGCCATGTTCGCGGCGCCCAAAGCAGTTTGCTCGGCCAGTTGCTCGGCGACTTCATGTGACAGGCCCAGTTTCACGCCGGCGGCGGTCATGGCTTCGATCAGCAGGAAGAAGTAAGCCGGGCCGCTACCGGACACGGCGGTGACCGCATCCAATTGCTGCTCCTGTTCCAGCCACACGGCGAGGCCCACGGCTGACAGCAGTTCCTGAGCCTGGTCGCGCTGCTCGGCAGTCACATCGGCGGTGGCGTACAAGCCGCTCATGCCCTTGCGCAGCAGTGCCGGCGTATTGGGCATGCAACGCACGATCGGCTGGGCACCGAGCCAGGTGTTCATGCTCGCGCAGGTGATGCCAGCGGCGATCGACACCACCAGTTGGTGCGGTTGCAGGCTCGGGCGCAGGCTTTCGCACACGGCCTTCATGGCTTGTGGCTTGACCGCCAGCACGATCACATCGACGCCGTGGATGGCCTCGGAGTTATCGGCAAAGGTTTCGATACCGTGCTCGGCGCTGACGCGGGCGCGGGTTTCGGCGCCGGGATCGCTGGCACGGATTTGCGTGGTTTCCAGGCCCTTGGCCCGCAGGCCGCCGATCAGGCTGGCCGCCATGTTACCGGCGCCGATAAAGGCAATACGCGTGTTGCTCATGACAGGTCCTTACTTAGAGGGATGTCAGCCATTTACCGGCTGGCTGTAGTCGCGGGCGCCAAACAGGGCGGTACCAATCCGCACCCAAGTGGCCCCTTGGGCGATGGCCGACTCAAGGTCGTGGCTCATGCCCATGGAAAGTGTGTCCAGCGGCAGGTTCAGGCTGGTTTGCAGGTCTTTTACCGCAGCGAAGGCTGCATCTTGTGCCGCGCGATCTTCAGTCGGCTCGGGGATCGCCATCAAGCCACGCAGCTTCAAACGCGGCAGGGCGCTGATTGCAGTGGCCAGGGCCGGCAGGTCGGCGGGTGTACAGCCGGACTTGCTGGCTTCGCCACTCACATTCACCTGAATGCAGATATTCAGCGGCGGCAGGTCAGCCGGGCGTTGTTCAGACAGGCGTTGCGCGATTTTCAGGCGGTCCACGGAATGCACCCAAGCGAAGTGCTCGGCGATCGCACGAGTCTTGTTCGATTGAATGGGGCCGATGAAGTGCCAACTCAAGGGCAGGTCGGTTAATTCGGCCTGTTTGCCCAAGGCTTCCTGCAGGTAGTTCTCGCCAAAGTCGCGCATACCGGCGGCATAGGCTTCGCGCACGGCTTGCGCTGGTTTGGTCTTGCTCACGGCCAGCAGGTGGATGCTGCTTTCGTCACGTTGCACGGCGTGGGCCGCGGCGCGGATGCGCTGGCTAACCAGGCCAATGTTGTCTGCTATCGTCGACATTCAAGATGCACCCGTGGATATGGAGTCCGCGGCATTCTACTGGAAATGGAAAGCCCTATGGATATCACTGAACTGCTGACGGCCAGCGTGCGCCGTGGCGCCTCCGACCTGCATTTGTCGGCGGGCCTGGCGCCGATGCTGCGGGTCGATGGCGAAATCTGGTCCTTGGATGGCCCGGTGCTTTCGCCTACGCAAGTTGCGGACTTATTAAGCCCTTTGCTCAACCAGCACCAACAAAAGGATTTCGAAACATCTCTTGAAACGGATTTTGCCTTCGCACTGCCTGGCCTGGCGCGGTTCCGCGCGAATGTATTCCGCCAGGATCGCGGCATGGGCGCGGTGTTTCGCACCATCCCCACCGAAGTGCAAAGCCTGGAGAGCCTCGGGTTAGGCGAGGTATTCCGCCGTATCGCGCAGCTGCCGCGTGGCCTGGTGCTGGTGACCGGCGCGACCGGCTCCGGCAAGTCGACAACCCTGGCGGCGATGATCGATCACCTCAACCAGCACCGACGCCAGCACATCCTCACGCTGGAAGACCCGATCGAATTTATCCACAGGCCGAAAATGGCCCTGATCAATCAGCGCCAGGTACACCGCGATACCCACAGCTTTTCGGCGGCGCTGCGTTCGGCCCTGCGTGAAGACCCGGATGTGATTCTGGTGGGCGAGTTGCGTGACCTGGAAACCATCCGCCTGGCGTTGACGGCCGCAGAGACCGGGCACTTGGTATTGGGCACGCTGCACACCACGTCAGCGGCAAAGAGCGTGGATCGGCTGGTGGACGTGTTCCCGGCGGGGGAAAAAGCCATGGTGCGCACCATGCTGTCGGAGTCGTTGCAGGCGGTGGTGTCCCAGGTGCTGGTCAAGAAGCTCGGCGGCGGCCGGGTGGCGGCGCACGAAATCATGCTGGGCACGCCGGCCATTCGTAACCTGATCCGCGAGGACAAGGTGGCGCAGATGGTCTCGGCGATTCAGACCGGTGGGGCGTTGGGGATGAAAACGTTGGACATGAGCTTGAAGGCGTTGGTCAGCGAAGGGCTGATCAGCCGGGAGGATGCGCGGGGGCAGGCGAGGGTGCCAGGGGATATATAACGACGCAAACAAATGTGGGAGCGGGCTTTGTGTGGCGAGGGAGCTTGCTCCCGCTGGACCGGGCTGGCGCTCCAGTGCGAAGTGCTCCCAAAATCTTGGGGCCGCTGCGCAGCCCAGCGGGAGCAAGCTCCCTCGCCACAACAAGCCCGGCTCACATTTTGTATTGCGTTACAGCTCTAATCAGCGCTGAACAACCCGCAGGTTATTCTGCTCTTTAGGCAGAACACGCTTGGCAATCACGTAGTTCTTGTCCCAGAACGGCTTTTTCAGTGTGTCGATGCTCACCGATTTGCCACGGCGTGGTGCGTGGATAAAGCGGTCGTTGCCCAGGTAGATGGCAACGTGGTTGACCTGGCGGCTCTTCAGTTTGAAGAACAACAGGTCGCCCGGTTTCAAATCCTTGCGATCAACCTTCAAGCCGTGGCCGGCAGCCATGGCGTTGGAGGTGCGCGGCAAATCCACCGCTTTTACATCATTAAACGCATATTTCACCAAACCGCTGCAGTCGAACCCTTTACTTGGGCTGCTGCCGCCCCAACGATAAGGTGTACCGAGCACGTTAACGGCACGGCTGAGGACATTGCTGCTTTGTTTGGTGTTGACGGCCAGTTGGGTGTGGATTGCTTTACCGTGGGCCTTGCTCACTTGAGTCGGGCGGTTGACGGTCAGCTTTACCGACTTGGCGGTGCTGGGTGTGCTGTGAACTTTAGGGGTGAAACCGTTAACGTTAGGAAGACGTTGCTCACGATTGGTGGCGTGGGCGGCCAGTGGCATTAATAGGCAGATGGTTAGCCATGTCTTGAAAAATGGTCGCATTAGGCGTGGCTCTTTTAGGTTTGCGCGCAACTTTATAACAGCTTTTTGTGTCGTTCTCAGGCCGTTTGTCGACTGAACTCTGGGGTCAAACTCAGGAAAAACGCGACGAATTGCCGCTATTGTCCTACAGAAGTCAGGTGGCATAAGGCTTTGCGGGAGGGAAGATACCATTTGCCGTGCGTCGGGCGCCCGTAAAAAAGTCACAAAGAAAATGAAAAAATTTATCTATCGAGGCAAAAGAGGTACTCCATGAACACCTATCGACAGGATGTTATGCAGCAAGACACCCACAGCAAGGTGATCGGTTACCTGCTCTGGATTCTCGGTTTTACCGGGGCGCATCGTTTCTATTACGGCAAACCCGTGACCGGCACGATCTGGTTTTTCACCTTCGGCCTGTTCGGCATCGGCTGGCTGATCGACTTGTTCCTGATCCCGGCCATGGACCGTGAAGCGGACCTGCGTTTCACCGCGGGCCCGATCGAATACAACGTGGCCTGGATACTGTTGGCGTTCCTGGGTGTGTTCGGCTTGCACCGCATGTATCAGGGCAAATGGATCACCGGCCTGATCTACCTGCTGACCGGCGGTTTGTTCCTGATCGGGGTGCTGTATGACTTCTGGACGTTGAATACGCAGATTTCGATCCGCAATGCCGAGCGCAACAGCGGCCGCTAAGTCTCTCAAGCCTGTTAGAGAGCCCAATGTGGGAGCGGGCTTGCTCGCGAAAGCGGTGGATCAGTCAGCATATTTGCCGGCTGATACACCGTA
>NZ_CBFHAZ010000159.1:0-9457 GCF_965653655.1 Pseudomonas onubensis
CGTGGGTAACCCGGCAGGACGCCGGGTTAGCCGCGCTGGGCCAAGGATGGCCCATCGCGGCGGCCCACGGATTCAAGCCTTCGTTCTGGCACACCGAGCATTAGCGAGGTGCCAAGTGGTGGGGCGAGGACCTTTTGGTTACTTTTGACTGGGCCGGCATTCCGGTCCTTGCAAAAGTGACCCGCTGTAAGAGCGGAACCATACTCAGCCATCACCCAAATAACGGATATACACCCAGCACCCAAACAAACCCACACACACGCCAGCCTTGAGCACATTCCATTACACTGTCCCCCATTAATCCCCGGGGGTTTCATGGACATCGAACTGGCACGCACCTTCCTCGAAATCACCCGCTGCGGCAGCCTGGCCGCGGCCGCCGAGAAACTGCACGTCACCCAGACCGCCATCACCGCACGGGTCAAAAGCCTGGAAAGCCAGTTGGGCAGCACGCTGTTTGTGCGCAACCGCGCAGGCGCCAGGCTCACCGCCGATGGCGAGGCATTTGTGGTCTACGCCAACCAATTGCTGCAAACCTGGGAAGCCGCCAAGCGCGACCTGCCACTGCCCGATGGCTACCGCAACGTGCTGCATATCGGCGGTGAAGTCAGCCTGTGCAACCCGTTGATGCTGGGCTGGGCCAAGGCTTTGCGCGAACAGATCCCCGGCCACGCGCTGCGCACCGAAGTGCGTGAAGGCGAATACCTGTTACGCCAACTGGAACTGGGCGTACTCGATGCCGCGCTGGTATTCCAGCCGCAATACTGGCCGGGCCTGCAAGTGGAGCAGGTGCTGGAAGAAAAACTGATCCTGGTGCAGTTAACCAGCAAACCCGTCCCTTACGTGTATATCGACTGGGGCCAGGGCTTTCGCCAGCAACACGACGCCGCCCTGCCCGACAAGGCCCGTGCCGCGCTGAGTTTCAACCTCGGGCCGTTGGCCCTGCAGTACATCCTGGAGAACGGCGGCGCCGGGTACTTCCGCACGCGCGTGGTGCAAAGCTACCTGGACAGCGGCGTCATGCAGCGCGTGCCGAAAGCGCCGGAATTCAGCTTCCCAACCTACCTGGTCTACTCACGGGCGCGGGATTCGGCGGTATTGCAGCAGGCGCTGGGGCTGCTGCGCGAAGTGGTCAAGGCCGAAAGCGACTGGTCACAACGCTGGGACCCGCTGATTTGAATCACCCTACGCCCGCGCGCATGCTAGCCTGCGGATGTTTCCCAGCGCAGCCTTACCGATGAACAAGAAAAAGTCCGTCACCATCAGCGACATCGCCAAACGGGTGGGCATGACCACCATCACGGTGTCCCGCGCATTGAGCAAGCCCGACCTGGTCAAGCCCGCCACACTGGCGCGCATTCTCGAAGTGGCGCGCGAGCTGGACTACGTGCCCAATGCCTTCGCACGCGGGCTCAAGCGCAGTGAGAGCCTGATCATCGGCGTGATCACCGCCTCGGTCGACAACCCGTTCTACAGCGAGATGATCAAGGCGATTTCCCGCGAGGCGAAGCAGCACGGCTACACCATCATGCTGGTGGACACCGATGAGCTGGAAGAACTCGAAAGCAAGGCCGTCGATACCCTGCTGGGCTATCGCGTGGCGGGGATTATCCTGTCACCGGTCTCGGACGAGCCCAGCTACCAACCCGATTATCTGGAGCGTCTGGGCAACGGCAAAACCCCGGTGGTGCTGCTCGACCGCACGCTCCACGACAGCCCGTTCAGCCGCGTGGTGCTTGACAACTACCACAGCGGCATCCAGGCCGCGCACTACCTGTTGCGCAACACGCCCGAGCTTAAGCGTCTGCTGGTGCTCACCGGCCCGGAGCATTCACGTATCACCGTGGAGCGCCTCAAGGGCTTGCGCGAAGTGCTGGCTGAGCACCCTCACATTCAGGTCGAAGTGCAGGCCGGCGACTACACGTTGATGCCGTCTTACCTGCACACCCTCGACTACCTGGCCGAGCACTCGGCGCCGGATGCGATCATGGGTTTCAACCAGTTGATCACCCTCGGCGCCCTGCGCGCGTTGCGCATGCACAACATTGCCCACGACAGCCTGACCATTTGCGGCATCGACCGCCTGCCCTTCGCCGATATCTTCGGCGTGCCGATCGCCTGCGTGGCCCACGACGCCTCACTGGCCGGCAGCAGCGCGGTACGCCTGCTGCTTGACCGCTTGCAGGACCCGTACAAGCCACGGGACAAGGTGGTGATCGCCGGCGTGCTGGAAAACGGCTAGCGGCTGGTGTAGCCGCCATCGATCGGCAGGCTGACGCCGCTGATCATGCTGGCGGCATCGCTGAGCAGGAACAGCACCGGCAATGCGACTTCCACGGTTTGTGCAAAACGCCCCAAGGGAATCGCCGCCAGCGCCGGGTCGCGCTTGGCCGGGTCAGACCACGCCTTGGTCGCCATGGGCGTGAGCGTGACCGTGGGGTTGACGCTGTTCACACGAATGCCAAAGCGCCCCCACTCGGCGCACTGCACGCGGGTGATCGCGTCCAGTGCAGCCTTTGAAGCGCAGTAACCGAGGTGATCGTCCAGCGCCACCAGCGAGGCTTGGCTTGAGACATTGACGATGCTGCCGGCGATGTTGGCTTCGATCATTTTTGCCGCCACGCGGCTGGCGACCTGTGCGGCAGCGCGGGCATTGACCTGCATGACTTGATCGAACGCATCCGCGCTGATGGCGGCGGCGGGCTCCAGGCGCGAGATGCCGGCGCAGTTGACCAGGCCGTGCAGTGGCGGCAGGTCTGCCAGGGCTTTATCCAGGGCGATGCTGTCGGCGATGTCCAGGCATAGGCTATTGCAACCCAGCTGTGACAAGGCTTGCGCGTCGCGACCGAGGGCGAAGACTTCGGCACCGGCGGCGATCAGCTGTTGGGCGATTTCGCGACCGATGCCGCTGCTGGCGCCGGTGACGAGGATGCGCTGGCGGGTGAAGTTGAAGGTGGTGGTCATGGATCACAGTCTCGAAAAAAGTGGAGATCCAATGTGGGAGCGGCGGTGCGACGATTCGACTTGCTCGCGAATGCGGTGGGTCTGTGACAGATCAATTGACTGACACACCGCATTCGCGAGCAAGCCCGCTCCCACATTTGGACCGCGTGAATTCAGTTGGCTTGCAGGTTGTGCATGATCGGTCGCAGGGCTGGATACAGCTTCAGGTACTCAGCAAACGCCCGGTCATACGTCATGACATTTTCGCGCTTGGGCTGTGCCCGCAGTTCCAACTGCACCCAGCCTTTGTCCATCTCGCCATCACTCACCAACCCCACCGTATGCGCCGCCAGCAACGCCGCGCCCAAGGCTGCTTCCACCTCCTGCACGATGGTGTAGACCGGGTAGCGCGTAACATCGGCGATAATCTGCATCCACAAATCCGAATGGCTCGCGCCGCCCACCACGATCAGGCGCGGGTCCAGTGAATGCGCGCCCTGGGTACCGGCCTCAATGTTGTGGCGCAGGGCGAAACTCACGCCCTCAAGCACTGCGCGATACAGGTGAATACGGCTGTGGTACAGGTTCAGTCCGACAAAGCTGCCGCTGGCGCGGTCGTCCCATACCGGGCTGCGTTCGCCCATCAGGTACGGTAAAAACAACAAACCTTCGCTGCCCGCCGGAATCTGGGTGGCGCTCTGTTCCAACAGCACCAGGCTGTCCTGGCCGGTGACCTGGGCCTGCTGTTCTTCGGCCTGGCAGAACTGCTCGCGAAACCAGCTGACCGACGCCCCGGCGGTGATCGCGCCGCCAAAGATGTACAGGTCCCGATGGCCGTTGTAGACGTGGGGCATGCTCACCAGCCCGTGGTGTGCGTCCACGTGCTGGTTCAAATAACCCCAGCACATGCTGGTGCCGATCATCGCCACATGGTTACCCGGCTGCGTAACCCCAGCCGCCAACGTGGCCATCGCCGCGTCCACACCGCCGGCCAGGATCGGCGTACCGGCCTGCAAGCCCAGGCGCTTGGCCCAGCTTTCGAGCAAACCGCCCACCACCTCACTGGAGTACACCAACCGCTCGGGCATCATGGCCTGGGCAATGCCCAGCGCATCGAGCATCTCGGCAGACCAGCCGCGCGCCTTCACATCGTAAACCCCGCCAATATTGCCGGCGCTGCTATGGTCCACCGCCAATTCGCCGGTAAGGCACCAGTTGATATAGCTGTTGGGCGGCAGCAGGTAGCGCGTGTCAGCCCACACCTGCGGCTGATGCTGCTTGAGCCAGAGCATCTTGGTGAAGCCGTAGTAGCTGTCCACCGAGTTGCCGGTGATTTCGAACAAGCGCTCCAGGTCCAGGTGCTCACGCACCCAGGCCACCTGCTCGCCGGCGCGGCGGTCCATCCAGATCAGGCACGGGTGCAGCGGCTTTATCTGCGCGTCAACGGCAATTCCCGAACCGCCGTACAGGCTGCTTATGCACAGCGCCTTGACCTGCCCGGCCGCCACGCCGGACTTGACCATGCACTGCGCCACACACGCCTCGACCGCCTCCAGCCACACCTGCGGCCATTGCTCGGCCCAGCGCACTTTCGGGGTATCGACGCGATACCCCTGGCTGTGCTGGGCGATGATCGTACCTTGACCATCCACCAGCAGCGCCTTGGTGCTCTGGGTTCCTATATCGACACCCATTACATAGTTCATAGATCAAATCACCGGTTTCAACAGCACCTTGATCGATTTGGTTGAGTTGGCCAACGCGAAGGCCTCGGCAAAATCATCCAGCGGGAAGTCATGGGTAACGATGCCCTTGGACGTCACCAGGCCACGCTCGAACAGGTCGATAGCGATCGGGTAGCAATACGGGCCGAGGTGCGCGCCGCGCACGTCCAGCTCCTTGCGGTCGCCGATGATCGACCAGTCGACGCTGGTTTCGGCGCCGAACACGCTGAACTCGACAAACCGCCCGAGCTTGCGGATAAGGTCCAGGCCTTGGGTCACGCCGGCGGGCACGCCGGTGGTTTCGATGTACACGTCGCAGCCATAGTTATCGGTGAGGCTGTTGATGATCTCGCGGGCATTGTCGCGGGACGGGTTGATCACCACGTCGGCGCCAAATTGCTTGGCCAGTTCCAGGCGCTCGTCGACCATGTCGATCACCACCAGTTTTTTCGGGGTTTTCAGCGCGGCGACCTGAACCATGCACAACCCCAGCGTACCGGCACCGGCGATCACCACCACGTCATCGAGCTGGATTTCGCCACGGTTGACGGTGTGGATCGAACACGCCATCGGCTCCACCAGCGCCGAGTCTTCCAGCGACACCGACTCGGGAATCTTGTGCACGATGGCGGTTTTGGGAATGCGCATGTACTGGGCCATGCCGCCTTCGGCGACTTCACGCTGGAAGCCGAAGATATTGTGCACTTCGCACATCCAGTACTTGCCCGACTTGCAGAAGCGGCACTTGCCGCACGGCACGATCTGCTCGGCGATCACCTTGTCGCCCACCGCCACTTCAAAGTGTTCCTCGGCGCCCTCGCCCACTTCTTCCACGTAGCCGAAAAACTCATGGCCCGGCACCACCGGCGCCTTGACCCATGGGTTGTCGCCACCCCAGAACATCGCAGCGCCGGAGTGGCACTTGCAGTCACTGGCGCAGATGCCGCAGGCGGCAATGCGGATCACCAGCTCATTGGGGCGCGCCTTGGGTTTGCCGATGCGTTCCAGGCGGTAGTCTTTCGGGCCGTGGCAGACGACGGCTTGCATCTCGGTGTGCTTGTCCATGGGTTCGGTCCTTTCTTGTCAGGTGTTTATTTATGGCGCTGACGGCTGATGAAAATCGCCAGCAAAATGATCCCGCCCTTGATCACGCTCTGGACGTAGGGCGAGACCCCGAGCATGTTCAAGCCGTTATTGAGTACGCCCAGCAGCATGGCGCCGAGCAAGGTGCCGACAATGACCCCGCGCCCGCCGGCAATCGACGCACCGCCGAGTACCACCGCCGCAATCGCATCCAGCTCGAACGACACGCCGGCGTTCGGCTGGCCGCTCATCAAGCGTGAGGTGAGCACCAGCCCGGCAATCGCTGCGGTCAGGCCGCTGATTCCGTACACCAGCAACTTGAAGCGCGCCGCCCGCACGCCCGACAAACGCACCGCTTCTTCATTGCCGCCGATGGCGTAGATGTAGCGGCCGATGCGCGTGTGTTGCAGCAACACATAGGCGGCAAAGTAGGTGACCAGCATGATCAGGATCGGCACGTCGACGCCGAACAGGCTCTGGCGGCCGAAGAAACCGAACCACTCCGGCAATCCCGAAATCGGGTAGCCGTCGGTGTACATCAGGCCCAGGCCACGGGCGATGCCCATGGTTGCCAGGGTGACAATGATCGGCGGCATGTGCAGGTAGGCGACGAACAAGCCATTGCCGATGCCGAAGGCCACACCGATCAGCATACCGGCGCCAATCGCCAGGCCCGGCGGCAGGCCCGCGACCATCAGCCCTGCGGTCAAGGTGCCCGACAGCGCCATCACCGGCCCCACCGACAGGTCGATGCCACCGGTGAGAATCACGCAGGTCATGCCCACCGCGATAATCGCGTTGATCGACACCTGGCGCGCAATGTTCGACAGGTTGCTGGTGGTGAGGAAGTTGTCGCTGGCAAAGATCATCACCAGGGTCACCACCACCAACCCCACAAAGGGATAAAACGCCGGCGAGCGCACCAGCCGCGCCAGGTTCAGGCGCAGTCGGCGGGTGTCGCCGGTATTAATGGACATATTCACTTGAGCCCCCTGTTGCATGGCGCATGACCTCTTGTGGGTTGACGGCGGCCGCTTCCAGCAGCTTGACGATGGCGCCCTTGTGGAACACGGCGACGCGGTCGCACATGCCGATGACTTCGGGCAGTTCGGAAGAAATCATGATGATCGCGTAGCCTTGTTCGGTGAGGCTGCGCATCAGGGCGTAGATCTGCGCCTTGGCGCCAACGTCGATGCCGCGTGTGGGTTCGTCGAACACCAGCACGTCGCAGTGGTGGTTGATCCAGCGTGCGATCACGACCTTTTGCTGGTTGCCGCCACTGAGGTTGAACACCCGGCTTTCGCCGCTGGGCGCCTTGATCGACAGCTGGCGCATCAGCGCGTCGACGCTGGCGCACTCCTTGGCCTTGTCGATCAGGCCGGTGGCGTTCTGGTACTTGGGCAGGTTGTTCAGGGAGATGTTTTCGCGAATGCTGAAGTCGGTGATCAGCCCTTCGCTCTTGCGGCTTTCCGGCAGCAGGCCAATGCCGTGGGCCAGGGCTTGCGCCGGGTCATCGAGGGTGACTTTCTCGCCGCGCAACCACACGTCTTTGCTCACCGACGGCAGCGCGCCCATCATGCCCAGCGCCAGCTCGGTGCGACCGGAGCCGACCAGCCCGGCAAAGCCGAGGATCTCGCCCTTGTGCAGCTGAAAGCGGTTGTGCGGGCCATTGCGTACCAACTGGATGTCCTTGACGTCCAGCAGCAGCGGGCCACGGTCTTTCGTGGGTTTGGGTGGGAAACTGTTTTCCAGGCGCCGGCCGACCATCATTTCCACCAGCCGGTTGATATCGCTGTCGGCCACATTGGTCACGCCGACGTTACCGCCATCGCGCAATACGCTGATGCGGTCGCACACCTGGAAAATCTCTTCCAAATGGTGAGAGATAAAAATCACTGCCACACCCTGGCGCTTGAGTTCACGCATGATCTCGAACAGCAGTTCGGCTTCGCTGGGCGTGAGCGTGGCGGTCGGTTCATCGAGTACCAACAGGCGCGCATTCAAGGCCAGGGCCTTGGCAATTTCGACGAATTGCTGCTCGGCCACGCTCAGGTGCTTGACCGCGCATTGCAGGTCGATGCTCACACCGAGGCGCTTGAACAAGGCTTCGCTGGCTTCGACCATTTCGCGCTTGCGCAGCAGGCCGAAGCGGTTGCTGAGCTCATGGCCGAGGAAAATGTTTTCCACCGCCGTGAGATAGGGAATCAGGCTGAATTCCTGGAACACGATGCCGATACCGGCGGCGATCGCGTCGCGGTAAGTGGCAAACTTTTGCGCCTGACCATCGATCAAAATCTGCCCTTCATCCTGATGCTCGACGCCGCCGAGGATCTTCATCAGGGTCGACTTGCCCGCACCATTTTCACCCAGCAGCGCATGAATTTCGCCGCGCTCGACCTGCAGGTTGATGGACTTGAGGGCCTGTACGCCCGGGTAGCGCTTACAGATATTTTCCAGCTTCAGAAGACTGCTCATACCGCCGACCTCGTATTCAGAAGGAGACCTCAAGCCCCACGGTTCACGTGGGGCCGGGGCGATTTACCAGCTGAAGTCCTTGGCCTTGGCCTGGTCGATCAACGTGATATCGACGGGAATGGTGGCCGGTACTTGCGAGCCCCACTTCTTGGCCAGGGCGATGCCCAGGGCCAGGCGGATCTGATCGCGCGGGTATTGCGCCGAGGTGGCGATGAACTTGCTGCCGGGCTTCTGGATCGCCTTGATGGCTTCCGGTGCACCGTCGACGCTGACCAGTTTTACGTCCAGGCCGCTGGCTTCGATGGCCGACAGTGCGCCGAGGGAGCCGTTGTCATTCACGCTGAAAATACCCTTGAGCCCCGGCTGGGCCTGCAGCATGTTTTCGGTGACGGTCAGCGCCTGGTCACGCTCCTGCTTGCCGTTCTGGATACTGACAATCTTGATGTCCGGGTGCTTGGCCACCGCCTCTTTGCAGCCGCGCACACGCTCAAGGATCGGCACCACGGCGATGCCGTCGAGGATGGCGATATTGCCTTTGTCGCCGATGTTCTTGGCCAGGTATTCACAGGCCTGGAAGCCGGCGTCGAAGTTTTTTGAACCGACGAAGGAGTCCAGCGGGCCATCGGCCTGGGCGTCCACCGCGACCACCACCACACCCGCAGCGTGGGCAGATTTGACCGCCGATTGCACGCCGACCGAGTCGGTGGGGTTGATCAGCAGGATATCGATGCCCTTTTGCAGCATGTCCTCGACATCGCTGACCTGCTTGGACACGTCGTGGCGGGCATCGGTGATGATCAGCTTCGCACCGATGGTCGCGCCGGCTTCTTCGAGGGCGTTTTTCATGGTGACGAAATAGGGGTTGTTGATTTCCTGGAAGGAGGCGCCGATGCGGATCGGTTTGGCGGCGTCGGCAAACGCTGCGCCGGTGGCGCCTAGGGTGATGCTGACAGCCAGTAAACACAGGGTTTTCGGGAGCATTTTCATGGCGTGGTTCTCTGTTTTGTTTTTATTTTTAGAGCAAATGTTATCGTTAACATTTTGCGAGAAGCTAGCAAGTAAATGGGGGCTGTGCAAGAGGCCATTGGTCGGTCGCGGTCGAAAGGTGGGAGATTCTATGGTTTTGGGGAAGCCCCTAAAACCGCTTTTGGTTGGTATTCGCTCAGGTTTTTCATGAGCGAAAAAGCGATACGCGCCAGCTTGCGGCCAATGATGACCAGGGCTTGAGTCGT